>JACMNW010000081.1 GCA_014378345.1 Pseudorhodobacter sp.
TTCGGTTTGCACGTTGTGGTTCATCCGGAACCAGTAATTCAGGCCTTGGTCGCGGTCGACATGGTTCACCCGGCCCCGGTCGCGTTTCACGAGGAAACTCTCAGCAGACCGCACGGCATAATGGTTCAGGCTGACCCAATCATAGCCATAGGTTTCCAGCGTTGACCGCCAGCCGTTGCGAAACATTTCCTTTGGCATGGGTTTGCCGGACCCGTTCAGCCAATGCACCTGGTCCCACAGATCAGGGCGCAGGCCTTTGGGGCGGTGGACGCCGAGTTTTTTGTAAATGTCTATGTTGCGAAACAGCGTTTTGAAGCCCCAGGCCTGATGTGGTTTACGGATCACTTCTGGTGCGCAGCGGGTGAATTGATCAAGGATGAATTGGTCGGTGTAGGAATGGGTTTCCGCATTGCCGAACAGCCGCCAGGTCAGGCTAATCATATTGGCGTCGCCCATGGCGGCGTACAGGGCTGAAAGCGTACCATCGCCGATCTTGATGTTGATAAACTCATCGACATCCATGCAGATACCCCAGCCGCAGGTTTGCATGATGGGTTCTTTTTCAGCGGCTTGCAGGGCCGCGTGTTGCGGCATCAAGCCAGACGTGCGGTAGGGATTTTCGCGATGCTGAACAATGCCGCGTGCCTGTAATAGGTCCAAAAGGGCATCGGTGCCATCAGAGCAATCATTGGTGTAGATCAGGAAATCATCCACCCCGATGGCCCGGTGATAAGCGATCCATTCCAGAATGAACGGGCCTTCGTTCTTCATCGTGGTGACGATGGCGGTACGGTTGTGGGCAAGCCCTTGGTCTTGCTTGGCGGTGGACACAGGCGCGCGGATGGGGGTGCCGCCAAAGATACTGTGCGCCAGATCCAGCAGCAGCGGATCTTCAACAAGCGCCGTTTTCGGCACCAGTGTTGAAATGGCCCGCCCCGGCACGCGGATGGCCATGGCGCGCAGGAAAGGGACCGCTTCCGCGTCTGGTGCCGCATAGGCAATGCGCACTTGCCGCCAGGTGTTTTCGAGGCCCGCCTTGACCGGGGCCACACCCCAGCGGGCGACGCCGCGCCTTGCATCAAAGACGTGGCAGATGTGATCACCAAACGCGGCGGGCTGACCCGCGCGCACCCGCCAAGGATAGACACGCCGACCCGCAAGCGAAACCACGCCCGACCGGGACTGCTGGCAAAGATCAAAGGCAGTTGGTGCGCCGCTTTCGCGCGGCGATAAGATGTCGCTGACATCAAGCGTCAGAACGGCGCGCGCACGGGCAAGATAGCGCCATTTGGCGATTTCATAAATAATAGCCTCTGCCAGGGGTGCCCGCCACGGGTCGGGTTCTGGCAGTCTCATGCGGTCTTTCCCCGGCGCATCCGGGGCAAGGTAGGCGGTATTTTCGGCGGGGGTATCAGGCCTGCCTAGGGGAAGCGGGCAATCCAGCAAAACCACGCGCAGCGCGCAACCTTGCAGCGCCTGTTCCAACCTTTCGGCAAAGGCACCGGGTTCAGTGGCGGGCGCGCGGTTCACGATCAGGGCACCTTGCAAGCCATGGTGGACCGCATGATAGGCAAGGTTTTCGACAAGTTGATTGACCGTCTCATCCCAGCGGAACGCGAACAAGGTATTCAGGCCTGCCAGCAACGAAGTTTCGGACGGTTCTGCGCCGATCATCAAAACGCTGCCATCGCAAAGCGCCAGATTTATCGGGCTGGAGCTGCGGGTTACCGCAAGGCAAGCCCCCGATACATCCCGAATTTCATCCGGCAGCGCACAGTTAGCGCCGCCATCTGGGTTCAAGGCCGTTGTTGCCGTGCCTGCCCCAAAAAAGACGCGAGATTTACCGTCGTCGCAGGTAAGGGCATCGAACAGGGTGGTAACGCCGCCAAGGTCTATGCGGCGCGAGGGCAGGCTGCGACATAGCACTTCAGCGCGCGTAACTGCGCCTGTCGCCGTGCCTTTGCCGCTTGCTTTTGCTGCCATATCCTCGGGTCCACCACGGACTTTTTGGGGGGTCTGCGCCACCCTTTGCCAAATCCATAGCATGCAGGTTGAGTATGGCAAAGCGCAGTTGGTTAGGATTTTATGCTTTGCATTGGCAAATCGCCTCGATTTTGCCAGACTGTTTCCATAAACACGCAGAAAACAGGGGGCTAAGGCAGGTATGGCGAAGGTGCGCGAGGTCGGGACGCTGTGGATTGGGGGCGCGCTGTCTTGGATGGAACAGCTGTGCCTGAAATCTTTTGTCGACCAAGGCCAGAAGATCACGCTGTTTTCCTATGACGATATTCCCAACGTGCCCGACGGCGTGATCCGCCGCGACGGGCGTGAGATTTTGGATACTGACAATTTTATCAAATATGAAAAGAAGGACAGCTTCGCGCTGTTTGCCGATCAGTTTCGCCTGCACATGATCCACCAAAACCCCGGCATGATCTGGATCGATACGGATGTCTACTGTCACCGACCAATGGACTATGACAGTGACTATGTGATGGGGTTTGAATTGCCCGGTGGCCATCGGGTCAACAACGCCGTGCTGGGGATGCCTGCGGATAGCGCCTTGATGACGGCGCTTCTGGATTTTACGTCAGACCCCTTTGCAATTCCACCGTTCCTGTCGGCGGCGCAGACCAACACGTACCGCGCGGCGTCGGCCAGGGGCGAGCCTGTCCATGTCAGCCAACAGCCGTGGGGCGTGTGGGGGCCTTTGATGATAACCCACTTCGTGCATGCGCTGGGGCTGGAGCGCGAAGTGTTACCGCTGGAGGCGTTTTACCCGGTGACGTTCCCCGACCGGATGGCGTTCGTGCGGCGGGCATCGCTGGCGGCGGCAAAGATAACGCTGCAAACGACGGCGCTGCACTTGTGGGCGTCAAACAAGCGCGAATTGGGGCTGCGGCATAATGGGCTGGCCCCAAAGGGCAGCTATCTGGATGCGCTGTTGGTGAAACATGGTGTGCGCCCTGAGGCGGCACCCATTGCCGGGCGCGGGCGGCTGGTCTTTGATGCGGGGTTGATTGCAAAGGTTGGTCTGAACAGCGTCGACGTGTTTGCCGATTTGGGCGGCACCGGGCAAGGTTTGGCGCTTGCGGCGTGGGCGCGTTGGGGATGCAAAATCGCGCTGGTAGATTTGGATCATCGCGGGGCGTTCGCGCCCACGCTGTCAGGTTGGGTGGCACCATACCGGGCGTTTTTGGCGGAAAATGGTGTGCCGGAGGCGATGGTTTCTGTGGTCAATTCTGCCGGGCAGATGGGCAAGGTTGATCTGATAGCCAATCTGAACGGCTTTGGTGATGTAAACAAGATCAGAGGCTTAACGTCGGTTCTTGATGCGATGTTGCATGCGGGCAGCCTTATGATCCTGGATATTCGCACCGGATCGGGCGGCTATCCGTTTTTGCGCCGCTACGGCGTTTGCGAAACCCTGTCAAAGCGCGAGGTTGACGGGGTTGAAGTGACGCGCGTGCTATTCCGTGCGGGGGAACAGGTTGGCGCCGTGCAGGCTGTGATCCCAAAGACAGAATACACCAAGGCGGAAGCAACCGAGGCAGAAGTCACCGTGCCGCCTGCAGCGTCCGCAGGTCTTTTAGTCACCGTGCCGCCTGCGGCGTCCGCGCCGGGTGGCGATGCCGGCGGCTGGGCCGATGTCGCGCGTGATCTGGCGGGGGTGGATGGGTTTTTCCGTGACAGTACTGAGCATTCGATGCTGTATATCCCGCGTGGCGATACTTTGGTGGTGACGTTTGACAACCTCGATATCGCGATGACCAAGCGCGAGGATCGGCGGCCTTGGGGGTTTTCCTTCATTGAAAAGCAAGGTTGGTCGATGCTGGGGGTGATGGCGAATGGCTGGACCTGGTACCGCGACGCTTGGGTGAGCAATCAGTTTGATGAACTGGCAGCGTCGGGCTTTTTCAAAGAGTTCAAGCGCGTAGTGTTTTACGGCGCATCCATGGGCGGCTATGCGGCCTGCGCCTTTGTGGCGGCTTGCCCCGGTGCCGATGTGGTTGCGATATCGCCGCAATCAACGCTGGACCGGCGTTTGGTGCCGTTTGAGACGCGTTATAAAACCGCTTGGGGGCGCGATTTTAGCGGTCCCTATGGCGATGCGGCGGAGGCATCAAAAGCCGCCGGGCGGGTCACCATTTTGTATGATCCCTATGAGCCGCTGGATGCAGCACACGTGGCGCGGTTTAAGGGGGCCAATGTGGTGCCCCTACGCGCGCCGTTGATGGGGCACAGGCTTGGGTCATCGCTGCACCAGATGGGGATATTGTCATCGGTGACGCTGGGGGCATTGAACGGGACGTTGACGGAAGCTGATTTTTACAAGGCGTTGAAGGCAAGGAAGGGGTTCGTGCGCTATCAGCGCGAGCTGTTCAAGCGGGCACTGGCGAAGGGGCATCCGGTACTGGCGCGGAAATTGGGGCGGTTTGTGCTGACGCGCGGGACGAACCGGTACATCCGGCAGGCGATGGAGGCGATGTAACGGGTGGGGGGCGGTCGGTTAGGACCGCCCGATTGGTTTAGAAGAACGCCTGCAATCCGGTGATGGCGCGGCCCAAAATCAAAGCATGCACGTCGTGGGTGCCCTCATAGGTATTGACCGTTTCAAGGTTCACCATATGGCGCATGATCTGGTAATCTTCTTGGATGCCATTGCCGCCGTGCATGTCACGCGATAGTCGGGCGGCGTCCAGCGCTTTGCCGCAGTTGTTGCGTTTGATGATGCTGATCACCTCGGGAGCGGCGTTTGCCTCGTCTAAA
>JACMNW010000082.1 GCA_014378345.1 Pseudorhodobacter sp.
ATTATTCTGATACTGAACACGGCGGCAATCATGGCGATGCTGCGCCATTACCGCGAGGATCGCGATTTCATGTATGGGTTGGACATCAAGTTTCTGGATGCCGCCCGCGCGCAAAAGGGGCGTTGATCATGGCAAAGTATACACCGCCTGTGCAATCGAAGCTGGGGCAAATCATTGATGTGATCGTGCTTTTGGCGCTGTCGATCGGTTCCCTGTACATTCCGCTGATTTACGGGCTGTCGGGCTCTGCGAAGGTGACGACGGTCGTGGAAAACCCGACATGGGAAAGCCTTGGCCAGAACGAGGCGATGGTCAAACAGTGGAACGCGCTTGGGTTTACCGACCCCGCCGCCGCGCATGATCTGATTACCACGCGGTTTGATTATTCGTTCTCGTGGCTGAATCTGGCGTTCATGGCGGTCGTGTTGATTGGCTATTTCTTCATGCTGATCAAACTGTCCGACAAGGAATACCGCGAAGTCATTTCTGAAAAATTCGAGCGATAAGAGGGGGAGATGATGGATTTCTGGGATTACCTTGAATACGCCGCATGGGCCGGATCGGCCATTTTTGGGCTGCTGATCGTCGCAGACTGGATCAAGACCGATACCACCTATTCCGAGGAGATGCTGACGTCTTCGCGGGAAGGTGAACTTGAGGCGATGACAGAACAGCACAAGCTTTAGGGGGCAAAGATGGCGGATACATCGGAAAAAGTTGGCCTGCTGCGCGTGCTTGGCCCTGCCCATGTTTGGGCTTTGGGCGTGGGGATCGTGCTGGTTGGCGAATATATGGGCTGGAATTTTGGCGTCGGCAAAGGTGGGGCCTATGCGGCGCTGATTGCCTGCTGGTTTGCGGGGATACTTTATACCTGCGTGGCGATGATTGATTCAGAGGTGACATCGACGGTGGCGGCGGCGGGCGGGCAGTATACCCAGGCCAACCACATCGTCGGGGCGTTGATGGCGTTTAACGTCGGGCTTTATCTGGTGTTCGCCTACACCATGCTGGAGGCGGCGAATGCCTGGACGGTGGGGTTTCTGGTGCAGACAGTGGGCGGTTTGGCGGGGCATGAGGGCACGCTGAATGACGACCCCTTTATCGTGCTGTCGATCATGTTTCTGGCGTGGCTGAATTACCGGGGTGTGTTGGCGACGCTGACCTTCAATCTGGTGATCACGGCCTTTGCCTTTGTGGCGATCATCCTGTTGTTCCTGATGACGGCACCGTTCACCGCCCCCGATCTGATGCAGCATGCGGAACTGATGTCGGGACAAGCTGCCTTGCCGTATGGCTGGCTGGGTATTCTGGCGGCGATGCATTTTGGCCTTTGGTACTATCTTGGTATTGAGGGCACCACACAAGCGGCGGAAGAAGTGCGGTCTCCCGCGCGGTCATTGCCGTTTGGCACGCTGGCCGGGATCATGACCTTGGTGATTGCCGCGACGCTGACATGGTTTGTTTGCGTGGGCCTGATGCCGTGGGAATATCTGGGTACGGCGGGGACGCCGCTGTTTGATGCGGCGCGGTTGTCGGGATCATCGTTTCTGGTGTGGCTGCTGGGCATTGGCACGCTGTTTGCCACCCTTGCCTCGGCCAACGGCTGCATCAATGATGCGTCACGCGCATGGTTTTCGATGGGGCGGGATCGGTATCTGCCAAGCTGGTTCGGCGCGGTGCATCCAAAGTACCGCACGCCTTACCGGGCGATCATCTTTCTGGTGCCGATTGCGCTGTTGTTCGCGCTGAAGTTGCCGCTGGATCAGATTATCACCTTCTCTATCCTGTCGGGTTTGCTGGGCTATACCTTCATGCCGCTGAACATGATCATGTTCCGGCGCAAATGGCCGCTGGATACGATCAAGCGGGGATATGTGCATCCGTTTCACCCGATACCGGCGATTTTACTGCTGGCCCTGTGTGCGGTGACGTATTTTGCGGTGTTTCTGGGCTATGGCACGCAGCTGGTGGCGATGGTGGGATTTTATGTTGTAGCATCGCTGTGGTTTCACTTCTGGCGCTACCGCTTTGTGAACCGCGGCGCGCAGTTCACCATGCCCTGGCCAAAGCCGAAGGGATATTGAGATGAGAATGGCCCGCAGCACTGGCGGGCCATTCGCGTTTTTGCGGGCGACGAGACCGGGAGCCGCACGGGCTGCTGCAAGGGCGGGGTATCTGGACCCGTGCTTGCCGTTGTTTGCACGGCCTTTGAAGCGGGTGGCGGAGACCGGGTTTGCGCGGGTATCGGGGCAGTACCGGGGGCAGATGTTTGACGTGCAGGTGGTGCCGGACAGTTTGAACCTGCGCAAATTGCCGTGTTTGTGGCTGTTGGTGACATTGGTGGAACGGCTGCCGGTTGCGGGCACCTTTGATGTGATGTTGCGCGCAACGGGGGCGGAGACGTTTTCGAATTTTGGTAATTTGCCGGATCAGATTGCGGTGCCTGTTGGATTTCCGGAAGGCTGTACCATTCGCACTGATGCGGAGGGTGCTGTGCCCAGTGCGGCAGTGATTGGGCGGTATATGTCGGAGCTGGACGCTGCGCGGTTGAAAGAGGTGGTGGTGGCGGAGGCGGGGGTGCGGGTTGTCTGGTTGGCAGAAGAAGCGGACCGGGGGCGTTACCTGCTGTTTCGAGACGCGGAAATGGGGGGAATTGCGTTGCAGCCCGCCGTTTTGCGGCCATTGATGGATGGGCTTTGTGGGCTGTGGGCGGATGTGATGGCAGAAGCTGGGCCGCGAGAATGGGTGACAGGATGAGTGTGAGACCGATGAACCCGTATCTGGTGCTGGCGATTGCGATGCTGCTGCCGGGTTGTGGGCAGGTGGTCAACAGACAGCCCGTGCGCGGCTTGATCTTTGTGTTTTTCATGCTGCTGCTGGGGGCGTTCACGCTGAAAACGGCGGGTGCTGAGGTGTCGATTGTAGGCAAACTGGCAGGCGGGATTTTCGTATATTCCCTGTCGATACTGGACGCCTATCAAAATGCACGGGTGCGGTTTGCGACGTGGCAGCACGGCAAATCCCTGAAGCGTTAGCTTATAACGCGGGCATTTAAGTGCGTTGGCGGAAAAAATATTTCCCCATAGTCAATTTTTGCTTGGTAGGCCGCGCGCCCTGCTTCACTGTCGGCATGTGACGAAACGCGTAAACCGTTCGGGCCAAGGACCACCCCGGACGCAAAACCATAAGGTCCAAGGAAGCGCTGAAATAGCGGAGGGATGGCAAATGTCAACGGAAAGTGGAACGGGCAACCTTGTCCGGTCATTGACTTGGAAAGGTGCATTCTGGGTGGCGGCGGGGGTCCCGCCTTTGGTGCTGTTTTCAATCGGCGGCATTGCGGGGGTCGCGGGACAAGCGGCCTTTGTGGTGTGGATTTTGTCGATGATCATGGGCTTTTCGCAAAGCTTTACCTATGCCGAAATGGCGGGCATGTTTGGCAACAAGTCGGGCGGCACGTCAGTTTACGGGGCTACGGCGTGGCTGCGCTATTCCAAGCTGGTGGCACCCTTGTCGGTGTGGTGCAACTGGTTCGCATGGTCGCCTGTGCTGTCGCTCGGCTGTGCCATTGCTGCGGGCTACATCCTGAATGCGCTGTTCCCGATTCCGCTGGAAACTGCGCCTGCGGTGATGGATTGGGTCGCGGCCAACCTTGCCAGCTATAAAGCCTCCACCCAAAGCGTAATCGACTACATCGCGGCCAATGCTGGCACGACACTTGCCGATGCCATTACAGCTGTGGCAAATGCCGATGGCGTGGCGGCCCTGACCCCGGCCTTTCGGGTGTGGGAGGCGTATGCGCTGAACATTCCCGGCCTTGGTGTGCTGCATTTCAATTCCACCTTCGTGATTGGCGTGGTGCTGATGCTGATCATGCTGGCGATCCAGCATCGCGGCATTGCCACCACGGCATCGGCACAAAAGCTGTTGGCGGTGATCGTGCTGGTGCCACTGTTGTTGGTGGGTCTGATCCCGATTGTGACGGGCGAAATCAACATGATGAACGTGACCGGGATTATGCCGCCAACTGCCGCCTATTCGGGCGTGAACGGCGAATGGAACGTTGGCGGCTGGACGCTGTTCCTGGGCGGCATGTACATCGCCGCATGGTCAACCTACGGGTTTGAAACTGCGGTCTGCTATACGGCCGAACTGAAAGACCCCAAGCGTGATACGTTTCGAGCGATCTTCTATTCGGGCCTGCTCTGCATCGTGTTCTTCTTTCTGATCCCGTTTTCATTTCAAGGCGTCTATGGCCTGAGCGGCATGTTGACCCCCGGCGTCATTGACGGCA
>JACMNW010000083.1 GCA_014378345.1 Pseudorhodobacter sp.
GTAGCCTACGTTAAAGTCGATGCTGATCTGGCCTGCGGGGCCGGTGACCTCAAACACACCCGCAAGCCCCGCCAATGCGCCTGATATCCCCATGCAAAGGACGACCAGTTTGTTCGGGTCCACCCCGTGGAAGCGGGCCGCGCGCGGGGCTTGGCCTGCCAGTTTGATCTGAAACCCAAGCATATGTTTTTGCAGCAGGATATAGGCGAAGATCACTGCGATAAACGCTGCCACCACGCCCCAATGCATGCCGGAACCGGCGATCAACTCTTGGTTCGATGCAGCAGGGTAATTGTTGAAATTGCGGCTGCCGGGAAAGCCCGCACCTTCGGGATTGCGCAGGAAACCAAGGGCGGCTTTGGACAGAATTTTTTCAGCCACATAGACCAGCATCAAAGACACCAAAATTTCATTGGTGTTGAATTTGGTTTTCAAAATCGCCGGGATCATGGCCCAAGCCCAACCACCAAACGCGCCCGCAATGATCATCGCAGGAAATATCCAGCGGCTTTCTGTGGGGTAAGCGGCAAGGCCAACCGACGCCCCGGCGATGGCCCCAATGATATACTGCCCCTCAGCCCCGATGTTCCAGATACCCGCACGAAAGCCCAAAGACAGGCCGACCGCAATCAGGATCAACGGCCCGGCCTTGACCAACAACTGCCCGCGCAGATACCAGGCGAATTCGCCAAACAGCGGGTCCCAGAAAATGGTGCGGATCGCCTCAACAGGGTTCTTGCCGAGCACAGCAAACATGATGCCGCCACCAATCATCGTCAGGATCACGGCCACCACAGGCGTGGCCACTTGCCAGAATTTTGACGGGGACGGGCGTTTTTCCAACCTAAACATGGGCGACCTCCATGCCATGCGCGCCGCCCATCATCAGGCCAATCTCATCTATCGTCAGCCCCTGCACCGGGCGCGGCGTGGTCAAGCGCCCCTCATTCAGCACGGCGAAGCGATCGGCGATTTCCAGAAGTTCATCAAGGTCTTGGCTGATCACCACCACAGCCGCCCCTTCAGAAGCACGATTCAGGATCGCCTGCCGAATGGCGGCAGCGGCAGCAGCATCAACGCCCCAAGTCGGTTGATTAATAACAATCACATCGGGCGCCTGCGACAATTCTCGCCCGATCACGAATTTCTGCAAATTTCCGCCAGACAACGCGCGTGCGGCAACGTGGCTGCCCGGCGTGCGCACGTCATAATCCTTGATCACAGTTTCCGCGAACCTGCGCGTGGCCGCCCAATCCACAAACCCCGATTTGGCCAGCCCTTTGCTGACGGCCCCTGTCAGAAACGCGTTTTCCACAAGGCTCATATCCGGGGCTGCCGCATGGCCCAAACGGTCTTCGGGGGCAGATACAAATCCGCGTTCGCGCCGTTGGTTTGGCCCCAGTTTACCCAGCGGTAGACCAAAACTTTGCACCATATTGGGCATAGATTTCAGCTCGCCCGATAGCGCCAACAGCAATTCATCCTGCCCATTTCCCGCAACACCCGCGATGCCCAAAACCTCACCTCGTCGCACCGAAAAGCTGACGCTTTTTAACGACGTGCCAAACGGAATGGGCGAGTTGACAGACAGTCCTGTCACCTCCAAAGCCGCCTTTTTATCCGGCCATTCCTTGCGCTGCCCTCGTTCGGGCGGCGTTAAAACCGTCCCCACCATCAACTCCGCCATTTCCCGCGCCGTGCGGTCTCGCGGTGTGCAGGTGGCCACCACGCGGCCGCGCCGCAGGATCGTGGCCTCGTCACAAAGGGTGCGAATTTCTTCCAGCTTATGACTGATATACAGGATTGCGGTGCCTTCAGCCGCCAGTTGCCGCAGGGTTTTAAACAGTATGTCAACCTCTTGCGGGGTCAGAACGCTGGTGGGTTCATCCATTATCAGCAGCTTTGGGTCTTGCAGCAGGCAGCGAATGATCTCCACCCGCTGCCGTTCCCCCGCCGACAGATCGCCGACCATCCGCGCCGGGTCCAGGGGCAGGCCGTAAGCATTGCTGACTTGGGTTATCTTTGCCGCAAGCGCCCCCATTTTGGGCGGGTTTTCCATGCCAAGTGCCACGTTTTCGGCCACATTCAGCGCCTCAAACAAGCTAAAATGCTGAAACACCATCGCCACGCCAGACGCGCGGGCGGCACGCGGTTCATGCGGTGCATAGTCCACACCACGCAGCGTCATGTGACCCGTGTCTGGCTTTACCAGCCCGTAGATCATCTTCACCAAGGTCGATTTTCCTGCGCCATTCTCGCCCAGCAGGGCATGCACCTCGCCCGCCTTGATCGAAAACGACACATCCGCATTGGCCACCACACCGGGATAAGCCTTCGTCACACCTTCAACTGAAAGCAGCACGGGGGATGCATCGCTGATCATAGCGCAGTCTCCTGTCGGGGCACAAACTGGGTTTTGGCTTGCAAAAACGTCACCGCGACACCAATGGCAATTTGTTGCGGATGCTTGCCCAAAACAGGATCGCCGATAGGGCATTGGATGCGGGCAATCTGCACCGGGCTATGCCCCAGTGCCGCCAACCGCGACCGAAACCGCGCCCATTTGGTGGCGGACCCGATCAGCCCCGCACTGGCAAAACCATGGCCAAGCAATCGGTGGCACAAATCAAGGTCCAGCGCATGAGAATAGGTCAGGATCAGGTGTTCGGCACTGCTTGGCGCAAAGGCAACGGCATCCGCCGGGTTAAGCGCTGGCAAGGCCCGCACGTTGGCCGCAATGTCTGCGGGAAAGCGATCCGGCGCCACATCGACCCAGGTTATTTCAAGATCAGGCAGCGGGGCCAAGACGCCAACAAGCGCACGGCCCACATGCCCCGCGCCCCACACCCAAAGCTGGCGTTGCGGGCAGGATACAGGTTCAATAAACCAGCCTTGCAGAAGTTGCACATGCGGTACGGTTCCCTTGCCACGCACATTTTCCAGCAGCCGTTTGACCGCCAGCGGCGTATCGCGGCCGTCCACTGGGGGGGGGAGAACGGCTTCGGGCA
>JACMNW010000084.1 GCA_014378345.1 Pseudorhodobacter sp.
ACGCTTCGCGGGGGTGTGGGCAACGACAGCCTTGATGGTGCCATCGCCAACGACAGCCGCTTTGGCGGCGCGGGCAACGACATCCTGCTCGGCGGCGATGGCAATGACGTCCTCGACGGCGGCGATAATGATGATGTGCTCGATGGCGGCATCGGGGATGACAGCCTGCTCGGCGGCGACGGCGATGACACGCTACTGGGTGACGCGGGTAATGACAGCTTGTCTGGTGGTGATGGCACCGATACCATCATCGTCGGCGCCAATGACTATGCGGTGTTTGCCAATGACATTGTCGACGGCAACGAATCCACCGCTGACAATGACACGTTGGATCTGCAAGAGTTCGGCAAAAAGCGCACCAATATTGCTTTTACCTCAGCCAACCACGAAAACGGTACCGTTCAGTTCCTGAACAATCTCGGCGGCATCATTGGAACGATGACGTTCAGCAATATCGAAAACGTCATCCCCTGCTTTACGCCTGGCACGGTCATCGAAACTGACCGTGGTGAAATACCTGTTGAAGCGCTGGTTGCTGGCGACCGTGTGTTGACACGTGATAATGGCTATCAGCCGCTGCGTTGGGTTGGCCGCCGTGATCTGTCTCGCACCGATCTGGCCGCACAACCCAAACTAAACCCGGTTCTTATTCGGGCTGGCGCGATGGGGTTCGACCTGCCCGTGCAAGACATGGTTGTATCGCCGCAGCACCGCATGCTGATCACTGGCCCCCGCGCCGAGATGATGTTTGGCGATGGTGAAGTGCTGGTCGCGGCAGTGCATCTTGTTGGTCAACCCGGTATCATCCGCCAGCAGGCGGACTGTGTGACCTATATACATGTCATGTGTGATCAGCATGAAATCATCCGTGCTAACGGCTGTTGGACGGAAAGCTATCAGCCCGGCGCGCAAACTCTGCAATCAATGCACCAAGACCAGCGCGACGAACTGTTGGCTTTGTTCCCTGCCCTTGCAAATGCGCCTTATGCGGCGGCACGGATTACGCTGAAAGCGCATGAGGTGCGGGTTTTGTTGGCAGCCTGATGTTGGCGGGCCTGTCTGGCCTGCCAGATCAAGATTGAGGTCGCAGCTTTTTTGGATCGTAATGTGAGGGCGCGACGATACGGGCAGGCAGGCGTTTTTGCAGGCCATCCAGTTTGCCGATTTCAACTATTGCGTCTGGCCCTGCACTCGCCACATCTATCCTTGCCAAAGCAATATTTTTGCCCAAAAGCGGTGAACGGGTGGCCGATGTCACCACCCCAACCTGCGCACGGCCTATGTAGATACCATCGCCGTGGCCCACATTTACCGACGCGTCAATTTCCAGCCCCACAAACTTGTGCATCGGGTGGTCTTTGCGCCGGATCAGTGCATCACGCCCGATAAAATCATCAGGTTTGGATTTGAGCGGCACCGTAAAGCCAATGCCAGCTTCAAACGGGTCTGTCTGATCGGTGAAATCATAGCCTGCGAAGATCAGCCCGGCCTCGATCCGCACCATATCAAGGGCTTGCAACCCCATTGGCCGCAGGCCCTGATCTGCCCCCGCCGCCCAAACGGCATCCCAGACTGCGGCACAGTCTTTCGGGTGGCAGAAAATCTCATAGCCCAATTCACCCGTGTATCCGGTGCGCGAAACCACCACGGGGGCATCGGCGATACGGCCGATAGAAAAGCGAAACCAACCCAGTTCCTCTGCCGTTGGCTGTACAGGCGGGGTCCAGAAAATGCGTTTGATGATTTCGCGGGAATTTGGGCCTTGGACGGCCAGATTGTGCAATTGATCGGTGGAAGACCGGATCATCACCTTTAATCCCAGCGCATGCGCCTGTTCGCGCAGCCAGATGCCGCCGAAATCTTCGCCACCAATCCAGCGGAACTGATCACGGCCCAGGCGGAACAGCGTGCCATCGTCAATCATGCCACCGTGGGGGTAGCACATCGCAGAATAGACCACCTGCCCCACGCCTAACTTTTTCACGTCGCGCGTCAGGGTGTATTGCAGCAAGGCTTCGGCATCCGGGCCGGTGATTTCGAACTTGCGCAGGGGGGTGAGGTCGATCACCACGGCCTTTTGACGACAGGCCCAATATTCTTCAATCGCGCCCACACCAGCATAGTCTTGCGGCAGCCAATAGCCGCGGTATTCCACCACGTTGCGGGTTAGGGCGGCAGTTTTGGGGTGAAACCCGGTGTCTTTGGTCATCTTTGGCTCCGCATCCGGGGTGGCGCGGGTGGCTACCGCACGTTGGAATTTCTGGGCACCGCCGTAGGTGCGAACATGAATATCTGATAGATACCAGCCGTTTGCGGGTGACGTGTCATCGGGGCAGGCCGACGACACGCAAATCAGGTCGGTCAGCGCGCGGAACAGCACATAATCGCCAGGACGGGACCATGGCTCATCTGAAATCAGCACGCCGTGCGCGTCGATGTGGGTGTTGAAAAACAGGTTGACCGCCATCCACCCTGCACGGGGCGCAACGCCGTGTTGGGCCAACACGGTATTGAAGTTATCGGAACAATTCGCATGGCCGGGATAACCGATATCGTCATAATATTTCGAGGCACAGGCCAGCGCAAAGGCGTCGTGGCGGCCTACGGTATCTTGCACCACTTCCAGAAGGGGCAGAAAATCCTGATCGAAGTATTTCGCATGCAGGCCCGGCATGGAATAGGCGTGGCCCATCAGGGTGCGCGATGTAGTGACATCAAGCGCGTGTTCAATGCCTTTATCCAGCTTTCGGGCGGAAAAGCATTGAAAATCAGTGCATTGTCGGCCATCGACATCAATGATTTGAATGTAATCGCCAGCTTTGACGAAATAAGCCTGTGCGGTAGCGGACTTTACGCGCAGATCCAGCACCGGCTCGGCCAAAGGATCAGCCAGATCGTGGCGGGTCATTTGTACCAAGGTCGATCTTTGCACGGTAACCACCAGCGGCGTGGCGGTATCCTGCGCACCGGGATCCATCGGATTGCCGGGGGCGGCGATGATCACCACACCGTCGCGGGTGGCGATGAAACTTTCGTCGGTACCCGCAGGGGTTTGACCGTCAAACAACGCCACCGCGCCCGCGTTTGACAAATCAATGCCGCGCCGTTCAATGCCCAGCCGTAAGCCGCCAAGGCCGCTTCCCGTATTTCCAGACAATAGTGCCTTCAGCCCTGCCGCATCGGAATTTGCCGCAACCCCGAGAATGCCAGCATCAATGCGCCCCTTGCCATCTGCTGCCACCACTTCACAGCGCTGCCCACCTTCAGTATTGGTCACGGTGATCTTGTCACCCGCTGAAACCCGGATCAGCGCTGCCCCGGCACCCTGCACCTCGAACCGCTCACGCCCTGAATGCAGGGCTAAGGAAGCGGGTGTTACGATCTGGCTTGGCCTTGGCGGGCCGGGGGTGACGTGCGGATAGGGGGTGTCCAGCATCGGGTTTGCTCCCTCAGTTGTCGCATGAGTGGAAAAATTATTTATTCAGAAGAATAACGCGCCCTTGCCCTTGCCGCAAGCGCCACGACAAGGCAAAGCGATATTGGTAACTTTTCGGGGCAATTCGATGCAGTCACTGCTTTACGGCCTGATCGCGGCGCTGACTTGGGGCTTGCACGATTTCTGCGTGCGGCATCTTAGCCAAAAGCTGGCGGTGGCCGCGATGCTACTGGCGGTGCTAAGCTTGGGTTCCGTGGCCTTGATCGCGGTGATTACCTTAACGGGCAGCTGGGCGCAGATCGACGCCCGCAGTGCGATGTTCGCCATCGCCTCTGGCAGTTGCTATGTGTTTGGGTGCGTTGGTCTGTATATTGCCTTTGGTATTGGCCCGGTGCGGCTGGTGGCCCCTATTGGCGGGGCTTATCCGGTGCTTTCTGTCGCACTGGCTGCGGTTTCTGGCCAAAGCGTTCGGGTGGATCAGTGGCTTGCTACCCTTGCCGTTGTTGTGGGAATTGCCGTGGTTGCACGGCAGCCAGACAACGCTGCCACAGATAACCGCATCAAGGCGATGCTTTGGGCTGCGCTTGGGGCCACGGGCTTTGCCCTGACCTTTGCCTTGGGCCACGTGGCTGCCCAAGGTGGGGCAGAGCTGTCGGTTATTTTGGTGGCGCGGTTGACGGCGGTTCTGATCGTGGGTGCCTGGGTGATAGCCCACCGCCAGCCGCTTGCGCCTTTGCGCCCCCACCTGCCGCTGCTTGCGTTGATGGGGGTGCTGGATGTCACGGCGCTTGGTTTTGTGATTGCGGCGGGCAGTCTGGCCAACCCGGAATTTGCGGCTGTCGCATCTTCGGTCTTTGGGTTGATTACCATTCTGCTGGCCTGGCGCTTTTTGGGTGAGGCGATGCGCGCTTGGCAGTGGTGCGGCATCGCTTTGGTCTTTGCAGGCATCGCTTGGCTGGCTGCCAGTTAGATCATGGCTGAAATGACAGAGTCGATGTCGGAAATGAAACGCTCAGACCCTCAAAAATCGAGGATGTTGGTGTCAGTCAGTTAAGGACAGATGATGCGGTATTCAGGGTTCAGGGTGATTGCCGAGGCGCTGACAGGCCATAAGGGCTGGCGACCCGCGTGGCGCAATCCGGAGCCGCAACCAAATTATGATTACATCATCGTAGGCGGTGGCGGGCATGGGTTGGCGACCGCCTATTATCTGGCAAAAGAGTTCAAACAGGCGCGTATTGCCGTGCTGGAAAAGGGCTGGATCGGCGGTGGCAATGTGGGCCGCAATACCACCATCATCCGGTCGAACTATCTGCTGGATGGCAACCAGCCATTTTACGAATTTTCCCTGAAACTTTGGGAAGGGTTGGAGCAGGATTTCAACTATAATGCCATGGTCAGCCAGCGCGGCATTCTGAACCTGTTCCATACCGATGCGCAGCGCGATGCCTACGTGCGACGCGGCAATGCGATGATCATGCACGGTGCCGATGCGCAGATTTTGAACGCGGCCCAAGTGCGCGCCATGTATCCGTTCCTGAATTTTGACAATGCCCGGTTTCCGATTAAGGGTGGTTTGGCGCAAAAGCGCGGCGGCACGGTGCGCCATGATGCGGTGGCGTGGGGCTATGCGCGCGGGGCCGACAGCCGGGGTGTCGATATCATTCAGAATTGCGAAGTCACCGGGTTCCGCATAGAAAATGGGCGTGCCTTGGGCGTTGAAACCTCACGCGGCTATATCGGGGCGGGGAAGATTGGCGTTGCCGTTGCCGGATCGTCCAGCCGGGTGATGGCGCAGGCGGGAATGCGCCTGCCGATGGAAAGCCATGTGTTGCAGGCGTTTGTGTCCGAAGGTTTGAAACCCATCATCGACGGGGTGATAACTTACGGCGCGGGGCATTTCTATGTGTCACAATCCGACAAAGGCGGGCTGGTATTTGGTGGCGATATCGATGGTTACAACAGCTACGCACAGCGCGGATCCATGCCGGTGGTCGAAGATGTGGCCGAAGGCGGTATGGCCTTGATGCCCATGATTGGCCGCGCACGATTGCTGCGCATGTGGGGTGGCATTATGGATATGTCGATGGACGGATCGCCCATCATCGACCGCACGGAAACGGACGGGCTCTATTTCAACGGCGGCTGGTGCTATGGCGGCTTCAAGGCCACGCCTGCAAGCGGTTGGGTATTTGCGCATTTGCTGGCCACAAACACCCCGCACCCCACCGCCACGGCGTATCGGTTTGACCGTTTCCGAAAGGGTCTGATGATCGACGAAAAGGGCCAGGGCGCCCAACCGAATTTGCATTGAGGCGCATCATGACACGCAATCCCGCCGCAGCACCGGACCTGATCCGGGGCCTCCCCCGCACCAAACAGACCCCGGATCAAATCCGGGGCTGCGCTGTAGCGACAGGCAAATAGATGATCATCAACCACCCCCTCCTCGGCCCCCGCTATCGGGAATGCGATGCTGCAGCGTGCTTACTCGCCGAGTATGCGGAACCAATCTCTTAGAGACAAATGAAGGCGTAACACTTCATCCTCAGCGAGTGGCTTGCAATGAGCAATAGGGCCGCGCAGCATGCCTAATTGCCAGAGTA
>JACMNW010000085.1 GCA_014378345.1 Pseudorhodobacter sp.
GCGTATTCGAAAGGGGCGATCAGCCCGGCCTCGCACAGGCGGTAGGCTTGGGTCGTCATCAAACCCCCGGTGGCAACTGCCAATCCATTGGCCAGAAAAATCGGCCAGTCGCCCAGATCGGGCCAGACCCAAGGGCGGAACAGGAAGGCGAGCGAGGCGTTGGGAGAACCGGACAGATGCCCGTCGCCAACCCAGAGCCCCATGCAGGAACTGACGATCAAAAAGCCGATTTGCACATAAAACCCCAAGGCCAAGGCGGATTCCGTATCGCGCATCCGCCGGGTCATCATGTGGGATGATGCATAGCAAAACGCCGATATCAGTACGAGGATTGCCGCCGGTTGGATGCTGCCTTGGCCGGGGCGTAACATGACGATAACGCCCAGCACCCCCGCCGCCACGGCAGCCCAACGTCGGGGGCCAACGGTTTCACCGAGCAGAACAACCGACAGCATCGTCACCAGAATCGGGCTGATGAAGGCGGTCGCCACGGCGTCGGCCAAAGGCATGGCGGCGAGGCCTAAAAAGTAGGTGACGTTGGAGATCATAACGATGCCAACGCGGATCAGGTGATCCTTGGGGCGCCGCGTCAATATCTGCCGAAAGCCGGTGCCAGAGACATACATCAGCCCCAAAAGGAAAATGATACCAATGCAGGCGCGCGTCAGGATCACCTGATGCAGGGCATAATTGCTTGACAGGAATTTGATCGCCACATCATTGATCGACAGAAACGCAGCACCGCCAAGGGCAAACAGAATGCCCGTGCGGGCGTGGGTAAGGCTATTGTCAGACATTATCCATCATCGTGCCACGAACCCCTGCAAATCTGTTCCATCGCCGACAGGGTTCAGGCGTTTGTCGCCCTGATCACGCGTTCCAGTACCTCCAGAAACCGCGACCTGTCGGCTTTGGAAAAGGGCCGGCCACCGCCCATGCGAAACGGGTCCGCCTCGCGCAGGTCTGCCATCAGATCACGGGTGGCCAGCACGTTGCCGATATTGGCGCCCGTCAGTTCCTCGCCATTGTGTTTGACCACACGCGCCCCAGCGGCCACGCATTTGGCGGCAAGTGGGATATCACCCGTCACCACCACATCGCCAGGGCTACAGCGGTCGGCAATATATTTATCTGCCTCGTCCGGGCCAGCGGTCACGAAAACTGACTCGACCAGCGGGTTCGCCGATGGCCGGATGCCGCCATTTGACACCAGTACCATGCGCATCTGGTGACGTGTGGCCACGCGTTCCGCCTCTGCCTTAACCGGGCACGCGTCAGCATCAATGTAGATGGTGCCTTTAGCCATACAGCGCCTCGGCGTGAAAGGTCATGTGATCTTCCATGAAGGTGGAAACGAAGAAATAGCTGTGATCATAGCCCTTTTGCATCCGAAAGGCCGCGTTCTGGCGGCGTTGCACAATCGCTTCGGCCAGAACTTCGGGTTGCAAAAGGTCAAGGAATTGGTCGGCGGCGCCCTGATCTATCAACATAGGGCCGTCAAAGCCGCGCTTTTTCATCAACAGGGTGGCATCGTGGGCGGCCCATTTTGACTTGTCCTTACCCAGATACGCAGTGAACTGCTTGCGCCCCCAATCCGATGTGCTGGGGCTGGCAATTGGCGCAAAGGCGGAAACAGACCGGTATCGCCCGGGAAAGCTCATCGCAATCGTCAACGCACCATGCCCGCCCATCGAATGGCCAGTGATTGATTGCGCATCTTCCGCCAAGGGGAATGCCTTGAACAGGGTCTGCGGCAGCTCGTCGGTTACATAATCCCACATCTTGAACTGCTTGGCCCATGGGGCTTCAGTAGCGTTCACGTAAAACCCAGCCCCTTGCCCCAGATCAAAGGCCGCATCATCGGGAACGCTTGCCCCACGCGGGGATGTGTCGGGAAACACAATCGCCACACCGTGATCAGACGCCCAGCGTTGCGCGCCCGATTTGATCATCGCGTTTTCATGGGTGCAAGACAGGCCAGACAGGAACCAGATCACCGGAACAGCGCCCTCTTCCGCCTCTTCCGGCACAAATAAGCCAAAGGTCATGTCGCCTCCACAGACGGCAGAGGCATGCGAATACACCCCCTGCACGCCGCCAAAAGCGCGATTTTCTGATATGGTTTTCATTGCATACTCTTTCTGTCAGCACTCTGCGCCGGTCTTGTATTTCACTGAGGCACAAATATCCACGGGGGAGGGGTGCGGGGAGGGGGCAGTCAGCCCCTTCCCCGCCGGTCTTGGGGATCAGCGGAATACTGTCAGAATATCGTCCAACGGTTTCTTGCGCTTGGCCACGGCGGGCACGGTGGCATTGGGCGCAGGGTAGCCTACTGGCAAGATCATTACCGGTTTTTCAGACGCGGGGCGGCCGCACATCTCGGCCAGAAATTTCATCGGGTTGGGGGTATGTTCCAAACAAACAAGCCCCGCGTAATGCAGCGCGGTGATCAGCATCCCCGTGGCAATGCCCACGCTTTCAGGCACGTAATAGTTTTTGTAACGATCCCCATCTGCCGTGGTGCCGTAGCGTTGGGCAAACACCACAATCAGCCAAGGCGCATCTGTCAGGTGGGGTTTCTCAACCCCCGTGCCAATCGGTTCCAAGGCAGCCAGCCATTCATCACCGCCACCGCCACTGTAAAAAGCACGCTCTTCTTCCTCAGCCGCTGCACGGATGCGCGCTTTCATCGCCGCATCGGCAATCGCTACGAAATGCCATGGCTGGTGGTTTGCCCCGGATGGGGCCGTACCTGCCGCCTGAATGCAGGCCGTGATCACCGCCTCTGGCACGACGCGCTGCGAATATTGCCGCACCGAATGGCGCTTTTTCATATAGCCACGAAAGGCTTCGGCAGCGGCCAGCGCTGCATCATCCGGCAGTTGCACCCGGTCTGGCAGGGGCAGCGGCTGATAGCTGACTTCGCCCTTACGGTACATTTAGCCGCCCCCGATCAACACCCCTGCGGCAAACACCAAAGCACCGCCCAGCACCACCTGCAAGGCCGCACGCAAAAATGGCGTTTCCATAAACCGGTTCTGAATCCATGCAATCGCCCACAATTCAACAAACACCACCACCATCGCAATGCTGGTCGCCGTCCAGAAATCGGCAATCAGATAGGGCAGCGCATGGCCAAGCCCGCCAATCGTCGTCATGATCCCCGACGCAAATCCGCGCTTCAACGGGCTGCCCCGGCCAGACAGCACACCGTCATCATGCGCGGCTTCGGTGAACCCCATCGAAATGCCCGCCCCAACTGAGGCTGCAAGACCCACCAGCAGCGTGGTATGCGTGTTCTGCGTCGCAAAGGCCGTGGCGAAAATCGGCGCAAGGGTGGAGACCGATCCATCCATCAACCCCGCTAAACCCGGCTGCACCCATGTCAGAATAAACTGCCGCCGCGCAGATTTATCCTCGGTCTGGCGCGCACCTGCGCCAAGATGTTCGTCTATCAGCGCCTCGGCCTTACTTGCGTGCCCCGCCTCAGCCGCCGCCAAATCGCCCAGCAGTTTGCGAGTGGCGGCATCGGATGTGCGGGCAGACGCGCGTTCGTAAAACTGCCGCGCCTGATCTTCCATCGCCTCGGCTTCCGCCCTGATCCGGTCCAGCGACAGGTTCTCGATCAACCAGACAGGCGAGCGCGCATAAAACCCCGCCACATGTTCCCGCCGGATCAATGGGATCACATCGCCGAACCGCACTTGGTGCAGATCAATCAGCCGCTGGCGGTGGCCGTCTTCCTCCACCGCCATGCCGTTGAAGACGGCGGCGGAGGATGGGTATTCGGCCAACAGCCGTGCTCCATAGCCCCGGTATATGCGGGCGTCGTCTTCTTCGGACGAGATGGCAAGTGCCAGAACTTCTTGTTCCGACAGGTCGGCAAAACGGCGACGATTGCCGAAGTAGGGGATCATACGGGAGCCTCATGGATTAGAATGGTTCTAATCTAAAGGAATGGGTGATGGAGGCAAGAGGGGAGTTTTGAGGTTATGGGTTTTTCATGGTGACAAGGGTAGCGGCACCAGCACCGATCAAAGAATATAGTTCCGGCTTTGATTGGAAATAAGCGCGCCATGATGCCTTAGCGGTTTGCTTTTGAACAGTTTCGCCCTTCATGGCATTCCCGATGTGAACCAAAGTGAAACCTGTTTTTGCCGCATTCAAAAGAATATAAATCCTATGATCCAACGGCGACAACGCCGTTACTTTCGGCGCAACGGTAATGGCTGGACTCTTTCGAATTGCCACTTTCGGCTTGCCCACCCAGTCAACTTGCATTCCAATTTCGCGCAGATGTGCCACGAGTGGCCCAAAATCCCGATCATCAGACAGTATCAAGAAATGCGTCGCAAGTCCCCGGTGTGCGATATCCATCGCGCCAACAACAAGGTGCATATCGGCGCGGTTCTTGCCTGCCGTTGTGGTGCAATGTATTGCCAGATAACTGGTTTCCGCGGCCCAGTCTTTGCGCAGACCCATATCGGCATAGACGCGGCGAAGGATTGGGTTGCCAAGGACCGCAGCTTTTGCCTCGATCCCTGCAAGGGCAGAGTGCGGAACGTTGTCGCCATCGACCAAAATTGCCACGCGTGGTTTTTGCGCGATGGGCAAGTGGAGGCTGGACTGCGATGAAAGATCGTTCATGGTCAAACTCAGAGGTTATCAAGTCCTCCAGTTTCCCCAACAACTATGGCCGTTTCATGGCTTAGCCGTTTTCGCGCAACACCGATCCTGCCAGGTAAAGCGACCCGCAGATCAGCACCCTCGCGTGGGGCGAGTTGGCGGTGATAGCTGCCAGTGCCCCCCCTACAGAAGGCGCTACAATCGCCTTCATCCCCGCCGCAACCGCTGCATCCCGCGTCACCTCAGCGGGTAAGGTGTTCACTTCGCCGGGGATCGAGACTGCGTAAAGGCTATCCACTTGGGCGGCCATCGGGCGCAGATACCCTGCGATGTCTTTGGTGTTTAGCATGCCGCAGATCAGATGCGTTTCGCGCTTGGACATCCGGGCCAGAGTGGCCGCAATTGCAACCCCACCAGCCGGGTTATGACCGCCGTCTAACCACAGCTCTACCCCCGGCGCAGCATCCACTAACGGCCCGTGGCGCAACCGCTGCATGCGGGCGGGCCAATCGGCCTTTGTCACGGCTACCTCAGTATCGCCCACCCCCAAATGGCGCAGCGCCATAATCGCGGCTCCGGCGTTTTCAATCTGATGCGGGCCGGGCAGATTGGGCAATGGCAGGTCCAGCAGGCCATTGTCATCTTGAAAAATCAACCGACCCCGGTCTTCAAAAGCGTTCCAGTGTTGGCCGTGCACCAGCAAAGGCGCGCCAAGGCGGGCGGCGCGGGCCTCGATCACCGCCAAGCCATCCGGCGCTTGCGGTCCCACCACACACGTGACCCCGCGCTTGATAATACCCGCTTTTTCACCGGCAATTTCAGGCAGCGTATCGCCAAGATACTGCTGATGATCAAGACTGAC
>JACMNW010000086.1 GCA_014378345.1 Pseudorhodobacter sp.
CGGTGGCCAACAGCCCGCCCGCCCCAGTCTGGCGCACACTCCCCGCCGCCTTTGCCTTGCTGCTGATCGGTGGCGCTGGCGGGGCCTATTACGCCCGTGCCAGCGCACCGCTTCAGGAGGCATCTGCGAAGGGTTGGCTGGATCAGGTGGCGGATTATCACCTTGTTTATGCTACCCAAAAGCGACACTTGGTCGAGGTGCCCGCGTCAGAAACGGCGCATCTACAAAAATGGCTGACAGACACCACGGGCGTTACGTTCACCGTGCCAGACCTGGCCGCCAGCGGCCTTACCTTTCAAGGTGCGCGGCTTTTGGTGGCATCGGGCAAACCCGTGGCGCAACTGATGTACACCAATGCCGCCGGGCAAGTCGTGGCGCTGTGCTTTTTGGCAGGTGGCGACACAAGCGCGGGCGCAGGCACCACCGCCTTGCAGGCGCGCAACGCCAAGGGCGTCAACATGGTCTGGTGGGCCAGCAAGGACGCATCTTATGTGGTTGTCGGCCCCAGCACTGGTGTCGATCTTCAATCCGTTGCGAAGGCCGCGTCAACCGTGCTGTAACGCTTAGGCCAACAACGCCAATGCTTCGCTTGGGCCCAGCGGGGCGGGCTGCGTGCAAGTCGTCTGCAGTGTCACAAACTGCCCGGTCTCCCCCGATTGCAGCACCGCCAACATTACCTCTACCCCGTGGAGCGTCCGGTCCAGCGACGCCCTGTGATCCCGCCCGTCGCGCAGGGCTGCCGCCATATCAGCCAAGCCCGCAGAGCGGTAGTTCGCCAGCGCCCGCCCGTCATGGTTCTGGTTGGCCCGCCCAAACGGATGATCCCACAACGCGGCCTCCTTGATCAGGCCATCCTTGCCCGCCATTTCCACCGCGCCGCCAAAGAAATTCGGGTCCGGCACGTAGATCGAGCCTTCGTTGCCGTAAATTTCCATATGCTCTCGCTTGTGCGACCAGATATCCCAACTGGCAGACAAGTTCATCGTGGCCCCGTTGTGAAACTCCAGCAGCGCGTGAATGTTCGTTGGCGTCTTGACCACGATTTTCTCGCCCGCCCGTGGCGCGCTGGAAATTGTTCGCACCGGGCTGGACGCATTGGCCAGCGCCGCCACACGTTTGATCGGCCCGATCAGGTTGATCATATTGGCAATGTAATACGGCCCCATATCCAAAATCGGCCCGCCGCCGGGCACGAAAAAGAAATCCGGGTTCGGGTGCCAATGTTCCATCCCGTGGCCCATCACAGCGGCAGAGCCTGCGATTACCCGGCCAATCTTGCCCTCATCAATCATCGCGCGGGCAAACTGGTGCGACCCGCCAAGAAATGTATCCGGCGCACAGCCCACACGCAGGCCACCCGCCGCCGCCAAGTGCCGCAGCTCCAACCCCTCAGCCATTGATAGCACCAATGGCTTCTCGCTCCACACGTGTTTGCCAGCCAAAAGCGCCGCTTTTGATACCCCGAAATGCGCATCAGGTATTGTCAGGTTGATCACCACATCGACGGCCGGATTGCCCAGCAAATCCTCAACCGATTGCGCAACCACGCCGTATTCTTCTGCCCGCGCCACCGCCGCGGCCATAGTCACGTCAGCACAGGCCCGCATTTCGATGCCTTTGAACATCGGTGCCAGACTGAAATATGTGGTCGAGATATTGCCACACCCGATAATGCCAATGCCCAGTTTATCCATGATCAGTATTCCTTCGCCGCGTTGATAGACCGCGTTGCAAACCGTGCGTGGTCAGATGGATTGTCATGTTCCATCACGAAATTACTGCACTTTGTGCCGCGCAGTGCCACCATCAACCCGGCCCAGTTCACCGTGCCATGGCCCACATCAGCCCAACCATCTTCGTCAACGTTCTGCCCATCGGGGGCGATGTCCTTCACATGCACCGCAGTCATCCGGTCGCCATACCATTTGATCCATTCCACCGGGTCCGCCCCACCCCGAATAATCCAGGCGATATCTGCCTCCCATTCCAGATCAGGCCCGCCTTCAAAGATCAGGTCTTGTGGCAAGCTGCCATCGGCCAACGCCACGAATTCAAACGCATGATTGTGCCAGCCAAAACCAAAACCAGCCTCGCGGTACGGCTTACCGATCGCTTGCAATCTCGCGCCAAAGTCGCGCCAACCGTCTGCCGTCGTGGGCCGCTCGCCCGGCATCAAATGCGGGCAATAAATTCGCTCCATCCCCAGCGTCGTGGCAATGGTCAGCGCGTGGGATACCTCAGTTTCCAGCATCGTCAGCCCAAAATGCCCGGTTTTCATCGACAGATGATGCGCCTTCAACAAATGCGCTAAACCTGCCGCGTCCTCGTAAAGCCCGCCGTACCCTTCAACAGACGTGTAGCCCGCTTTGGCAATCATGGCCAAAGTGGCGTCCAACGGTTGGAAATTGCGGCTGCTGTAAAGCTGATATGAAAAGTTGGTCATGATATGTCCTTTCAGACTGGGCCGTAGGTGGCCGAATGAAGATCGCAAAGGGTGAAATGCGGGGTCGCACCGGGTGTTTTGGGCGTAAAGGTAACGGTTGCGGCATGCTCCGTAAACAGGGTGAAAGCGTTCATCGAGAACCGGCCCGGCAGGTTCGCCTCCAGCGCCACGAACATCGCAAGTGTCTGTGCTTCAACAGTAATCTGCCAATCTGTGCCAGTCCACTCCACCGATTGCGTAAGCTTCGGCAGCAAAAGATCATAGGTCTTGTAGGGCTTTGGCGCAACGACATCGCCGGAAATCCGTGTGCCATTCCCGTCAAGCCAAACATAAGCCAGCATTTCCCCCGGCCCAATATCCGCGGCCGGGATGTGCATCACTTTGACCGCGGCGTTGGCCGAGGCCATGACCGCCTGCTTTGCCAAAGCACGGGTTTTCCCTGACATATCAATGGCTACCGCGCGAACGGTTAACGTAATACCAGCGGCCCCGCGCACATCGAAGCCGCCTGACACTGGAACGGCGCTCACTAAAATTGGTTGAAAGAACTCTTGGGCCATATGATGCAGCAGTTTCCACACAACGCCATGGTCAAGGCTGGACCATGAACACACGGGCCACGTGTCATTCAACTGCCAGATCAGCGCCCCCATGCAATGAGGTTAAACAGGCATCGCGCAGGCCGCATTTTCTGTGCTCTTTGC
>JACMNW010000087.1 GCA_014378345.1 Pseudorhodobacter sp.
ACCCAGCCAGCCAATGCGCTTGCCGCGCATATCAGTTGCCAGCATATCGGCGTAGGGTTCGGCCTTTCGCCCAAAAGGCACCTCAGGATTTTCGCCCGCCATCACGGCCAGAAATCGCGCGATATCATCGACTTTGCGCGCCATCGGGCCTTCGGTGGCAAGCGTCGCCAAAAACGTATCGCCAATCGCATCGCTTGGTACCAGACCCCATGTCGGGCGAAAGCCGTAAACGTTGCAAAACGCTGCCGGGTTGCGCAAAGATCCCATCATATCAGACCCATCCGCCACCGGTACCATCCGCACCGCCAGTGCGGCCGCCGCCCCACCCGATGATCCACCCGCGCTGCGCGACAGATCATAGGGGTTGCGCGTCACCCCGTGCACCGGGTTGAAACTATGCGATCCCTGCCCCCATTCGGGCGTGTTGGTTTTGCCGATGATGATCGCCCCTGCGCTTCGCATTCGCGCCACCAGCAGATCATCCGCCTCTGGCACATGATCCGCAAACAGCGGCGATCCATAGGTGGTGCGCAGGCCCTTGGTGGCCAGCAAATCCTTCACGGCCAAGGGCAGCCCATGCATCCAGCCCCGGTTTGGCGCAGTATCCAGTGCCCGCGCCTCCCGCATCAGATCATCCGGGTCGCGCAGCGAAATGACCGCGTTTACTGCTGGATTCACGGCAGCAATCCGCGCCAGATGATCGGCCATCACCTCAGACGGCGCAACCTTGCCTGCAGCCATCATTCGCGACAGGTCGGATGCGGAATGGTCGCAAAGGCTCATGTTTTATGCTTTTTCTGTTCACAAATATCCCGGGGGGTGCGGGGGGCCGGCCCCCCGCTTGGCGACGCGGCCAAAGCCGCGGCGCAAATCACTTCATCAGTTCGGTCCAGATCGCGGTGTTATATTCCGCGGCTTTCGGTGAACAGGTTGGAATAAACTGGCCCAAGGCCACAAATTCCTCTGGGATTGCAACCTCTGGTGCGGTTTTCATATCATCGGGCATAAACGCGTCTGACCCGGTGATGCCATTGCCGTAACGCGCAAAGGCCGACAGCATCGCCGCGTTTTCCGGTTTCATGATGAAATCCATGAACAGATAGGCTTCATCGACATTTTTGGCATCCGACAACAGCGCCACGTTGTCCATGAACAGCACATAGCCTTCCTTCGGATAACCAAATTTCACATCGGGGTTTTTCAGACGCGCGCGCATGATCGCCCCGTTCCAATACATGGATGCGGAAACATCATTGGTCGCCAGCTTGTCTTCCATGCCGTAATCCATGCTCATCCATTTGGGCTTGGCGGCGGTCAGCACATCGCGGACCTTTTTCAGCACTTCGGTATCTTCGGTGCACAATGTGCCGCCAACATAAAGCGTGGCCATCGAAATGGCGTCCATCATCTCTGGCGTCACGTTCACCTTGCCCGCCAGTTCCGGCGGCGGATCAAGAAAGATCGACGAGGTGTTGATATCGCCTTTATAAACAGCGGTATTCACGCCAACGCCGGTTGACCCCCATTGCCATGGCACCGAATGGGTGCGGCCCTTGTCCCAAACCACATCCATCCAGCGCGGCTCGATATTGGCATGGTTGGGCAGCCTTGACAGGTCCAGTTCCTGGATCAGGCCTTTTTCCACAAAGATCGGGATAAAGCTGTTCGAGGGCACCACCAGATCAAAGCCGTGGCCCCCGGCCTCGATCTTGGCCAGCGCTTCATCGTTGCTGGAGTAATCGGTGACCGTCACCTTGATGCCGGTTTCGGCCTCAAACTTTGCCAGCAACTCAGGGCTGGTGTAATCTCCCCAGTTGTACAGTTGCAGCACCCCTTCGGCGTGGGCGGTAAGGCTGCCCATGAAACCAATGGTGGTCGCCATAAGTAGTGTTTTAATCATCAGAAATCTCCGCTGTTTGAAGGATGGGATACGGGGTCAGTCCCGCTTTCGGGTTAGCACAAAGAACAGGCTGAGCAGCAGCACCGTCAGGCACAAAAGCACGGTGGAAATGGCGTTTACATCGGGCTCCGTGCCGCGCCTCAGCTGGCCCAGCATATAGGTGGGCAGAGTATCTTGCCCGCCGGATTTGACGAACGAAGTGATTACCACATCATCCAGCGAGATTACAAAGGCCAGCATGCCGCCTGCAATGATCGCCGGGGCCAACAGGGGCAGGGTCACGCGCCGAAAGGTTTGCATGGGCGAGGCATAAAGATCCGCGGCGGCGTTCTCAAGGCTGAGGTCCATGCTTTCCAGCCGCGCCTTGATCGGCAGATAGGCAAACGGAATGCAAAACGCGGCATGGGCTACGATCAGATAGGCCAGGCCCTGATATCCGGTTGCCACCTTCAGCGCTGCGACAAAGATCAGCAAAGATATCGCCGTTACAATATCGGGCACCAAGAGGGGTTGGTTGATCATCACCGAGATCAAGGTTTTGCCCGCAAATGGCCCGGTTCGCGTGGTGCCAAGGGCGGCCAGCGTGGCAACCGTGGTGGCGATCAGCATGGCACAGGTGGCCACGGTCAGCGACCGCAGGGCCGCATCCTGCACGATGTCATTGGTCCATGCCTGTTGGTACCAGCGCCAGGAAAAGCCTTCCCACGCCGTCACCGTTTTGCCTGCGTTAAAGGAATAGACCACCAGTGTCACGATGGGCGCATAGAGCATCACGAACACAATCGTCGCGATTGTAGAAAACCCCGGCAGGCGAGAGGCTGAAAAGGACGCGTTAGCCACGGTCGTTCTCCCTGTTCGTCACACGGGTATAAACGGCCAGTGCAATCATCACGATCACCAGCAAGGTCATCCCTAACGCCGCCCCCAAGGGCCAGTTGCGCCCTTGGCCGAATTGCAGATCAATCAGGTTGCCGACCATCAGGTTCTTGCCGCCGCCCAAGATGCGAGGAATGACATAGGCCCCGATAGACGGGGTGAATACCAAAATTGACCCCGCGATGATGCCCGGTTTGACGATGGGCAGGATCACCCGGCGCAGCACCTGCAAACGGCTGGCATAAAGATCAAAACCCGCCTCCAGCAGGCGCATATCAAAGCGGTCTATCGCGGCAAAAATCGGCAATACCATGAAGGGCAGGTAGACATAGGCCATGCCGATGAACACCGCCGTATCGGTGTAGATGATGCGCAAGGGCTCAGTGATCAGACCGGCCCATAGCAGGAAAGAATTCAACAGCCCCTCGTTGCGGATCACTTCGTTGATGGCAAAGGTGCGGATCAGAAGGTTGGTCCAGAACGGAATGGTGATCAGGAAAAGCCACAGTACACGGGTCTTGGGTGGTTTCGTTGCGATGAACCACGCGGTGGGAAAACCCACCAAGGCGGTGATCAGCGTGGTTAGCAATGACAACTTCAGCGACCGCATCAAAATGGTCAGATGCGCATCGGCCAGCGTATATTTGCCCGGCTCGAAGATATCTTCGGTGAACAAAATGCTGCGCCAGCCTTCCAGCGAGAATATCCACTGCACATTGCCATATTGGCCGGGGCTCAGGAACGAATAGACCACCATGATCAACAATGGCCCGGCGGCAGCCAGTGTCAGCAATATCAAGGCGGGGGCGGATAGTAGCCAGTTTCGCCGGGTACGGTCTTTGCCAATCGCCACCGGGTTAATCCTTCAACACTTGCGCCGCACCGGGCGCGAAGGTTACGCCGACAGATGCACCAATTTCCAACCCCGCCTCGCCCATCGCGGGGCTTTGCAGGCGGGCCACAACGGGCGATCCGTCTGACAGTACCAAATAGCAATGCGTATCGGTGCCGAAATAAACCCAATTGGTGATGATGGCAGGGATAGCGCCCGCCGTGCCCGCGCCTTGCACGCGCACCTGTTCGGGGCGCACGGCAAGGGTCACTTTGCCCGGCATAAACGAGCCGTCCACGGCAACCGTCGCCCCACAATCCAGCCGCACACCACCGGGTGCCGTTGTCCCCGGCAAAAAGTTCGTCTCGCCGATGAAGCTTGCGACAAAGCGATTGGCGGGCTTGACGTAAATATCACGCGGCGCACCGATTTGCAGGATATTGCCCGCAGACATCACCGCGATGCGGTCTGACATGGTGAGTGCTTCTTCCTGATCATGCGTCACGAAAATGAACGTGATGCCGGTTTCATGCTGCAGGCGTTTCAGCTCTATCTGCATGTCTTTGCGCAGTTTGGCATCCAGCGCGGATAGTGGCTCGTCCAGCAGCAAAACCTTGGGTTTTGGGGCCAGCGCCCGCGCCAGTGCCACGCGCTGTTGCTGGCCGCCGGACAGCTGGCTAATCTTGCGGTCTGCCATCGCGTCCAGCTTTACCAAGGCCAGCATTTCCGCAGTGGTGGCCTTGACCTCGGCCTTTGGGCGGCCCTGCATTTGCAGACCGAAGCCCACATTCTGCGCCACCGTCAGATGCGGGAACAAAGCATAGCTTTGAAACACCGTGTTCACCGCACGCTTGTTAGGCGGCAGGGCAGTGATATCGGCCCCGTCCAGCAGAATTTGCCCCGAAGTTGGCGTTTCGAACCCCGCAATCAAGCGCAAAAGCGTGGTCTTGCCGCAGCCCGAAGGCCCCAAGAGCGTGAAAAACTCGCCCTGTTTGATGCTGATGGAAACATCGTTTAACGCGCTATGGGACGTGTCACCTTGCCCAAAGACCTTGACGGCATTGCGGGCCTCTACTGCAATCTTGTTGGGCACACATTACTCCCGCCCGATTATTTTGATCATATTGGCGGGCTGTTTTGCGTTACGCAACCCTTGTCTGATATTCTTCCGAATAGATCCGGGCTTACGCATAGCCCTTGGGTCGGCGAAGCGCCCATGGTGCGGCATTCTCAATTTCTGCGCAAAGGGAAATGAGGGTTTCGTCTTGCCCAAAGGCCGCGGCCAGATGCACGCCGATGGGCAGGCCTTGGGTTGATAGCCCGAGCGGCAGGGATGCAGCAGGTTGGCCCGAGGCATTAAAAATGGCGCAGAATGGCGAATAGGCAAAAACGCCGTCTGGCCCAGTGCGGTAGGCCAGATAATCGGTTGTGTTATGCGCAAAACGGCCGACTTTGGCCGACGGTTCGGCAAGGGTGGCGGTCAGCAAGATATCAAAGCCAGCCCCGGTTTCGGGTTCAAAAAACGCGGCCATCTGGCGGCCAAAGGCGTGAATTTCGCCCACCGCGTCCAAATAACGGGTGGGGGATAAAGTGGCCGCATAGGCCATGGCACCGCGTCCGACGGCTTCAATCTGATCAGGCGTTGGCGCGTGGCCTTTTAACGCCTTTTCGATGGAAAGCGCGGTGCCAATGCCCACAATATCTGTCCACGCCCGCATCATCATTGGCACATCGGCGGTGGGGCGGGCGGGGGTCACATGGTGGCCAAGGCTTTCTAACAGCTGTGCTGCTTGCATTACGGCCTCGTGCACGTCGGGGTGAATGGCGTCGCCTGTCAACGTGGTATCACACAAACCCACGCGAAGGCGGCGCGGCGGGCGGCTGATGGCCTGTGCGTGGCCTTGAGCCAAGGGCGGCGCGGCGTAGGGCGCACCAAGGTCGGACCCTTCGCAGGCATCCAGCATCACGGCGGTATCGCGCACCGACCGGGTTAAAAACCCGTCAATCGCCATGCCGGCCCAGCCTTCACCGACAAACGGCCCATCTGGCAGCCGTGCGCGGGTGGGTTTAAAGCCGAACAGCCCGCAGGATGATGCCGGAATGCGCACTGACCCGCCGCCGTCAGACCCATGCGCCATGGCGACAATGCCAGCCGCCACGGCAGCACCGGCACCGCCCGACGATCCGCCGGATGTATATTCAAGGTTCCACGGATTGCGGGTAGGTGCGCCGTAAACCGCACTTTCCGTAGCTGGCCCGATACCGCCTTCGGGGGCTGTTGTGCGCCCGAACGTCACCACGCCAGTGGCGCGGATACGATCAAAAATTGCAGAATTGCGCGAATACCGGGTGTTTGCAAACAGGCGCGATCCGTTATGCGACGGAAAATCCACCGCCTCGCAGCCAAGATCTTTGATCAGGAACGGCACACCCCGGAACGGCCCGCGCGGAAGGCCTGCCCTGATAGCGGCGCGTGCGGCATTTTCCTGAACAAGCACCACCGCATTCAGCGCCGGGTTATGCAGCGCCACCGCAGCAAGGGCAGCATCCAACAATTCGCCCGGAGAGACGTCCCCCTTTGCGACCATCCCTGCCAGTTCCGTTGCATCAGCCGCGCCCAGATCACCAATCATTCCAATTCCCTCGGTTTTGGCAATGGTGTCGGGGAATCGTGCCACGGTCTACCCCGAATGCGGCCCAAAATTGGTTTTTAAAGACAGCGTCACTGCGGCAGTTTTGCAGGGGTGCCATCACCCAGCGCCAGAACCCGGTGAATTTCATTGGCTGTCGTCGAAGGTGTCATCGGCTTGGCAAGGTAGCCGTTGATACCTGCGTCGCAATATATCTTGCGCACGTCACTGAGCGTGTTTGCTGTCATCGCAATAACCGGTACCTTGCCTGTCGGTGACGGCAGCTGGCGCAGACGGGTGAAGGTTTCTACCCCGTCCATCTCTGGCATGTTCATATCCAGCAACACCAAATCGATGCCCCCGCTGCCCAAGGCCAGCAAGGCCGCCGCCCCACTTGGCACCTCGATCGGGTCTGCCCCAAACAAGCGCAGATAGGTGACAGCAACCAAACGGTTGGTTGCGATATCATCCACAACCAGAACTTTTTTGCCTGTCAGATCCAGCGGGACACCGGGGTCTTCGGGCGCGGCCAAATGTGGGGCAGCGGTTTCCAACAGCGCCAGCGACAAAACAAAATGCGCACCGCGGGGCTGGCCGGAAAGGGGTTGCAACAGCTGCAAGCCGCCCCCCATCTGTTCGGCCAATGCCCGCGTGATCGCAAGGCCAAGCCCGGTGCCAAGGCTGGTACCCGGGCCGCGCACAAAAGGCTCGAACATGGCTTGCGCCTTGTCGGGCGGAATGCCGGGGCCGGTATCTGCCACTTCGATGCACAACATAGGCGCACCATGTTTTGCCGCAGGTTGCCACACGGCAACAGTTATCCCGCCGCTTGCGGTGTTTTTGATGGCGTTTGACAACAGGTTTGACAGGCATTGCCGCAACCGCTGGGGATCCATCATCACCCAGTTTGGCAGACTTTCGGGCAAATCAAGGCTTAGGCTGAGGCCAGCTTCCATTATTTGGGGGCGGAACAGGGCAACGGTTGCAGAAATTTACGCACGAATGGAAATGGCAAGCGGCCGCGTTGGCACATGGCCACCTTGAAGCGCAGACATATCCAAAATATCGTCAAGGATCGTTGATAGCCCTTCGGCTGAACTGATCAGCACCGACAATCTTTCATGGCTGACGGGGTCGCTTGTGCGGCGCAGTTCCGCATGGCCCATGCCAAGGATGGCATTTAAGGGGGTGCGCAGCTCGTGGCTCATTTGGGCCAAGAACGCCCCTTTGGCAGCATTTGCGGCCTGCGCTTCGAACCGGCCCCGCGCCGTTTCCTTGTGCAACTGATTGTTGGAAAGAATGGCCCCAACGCCATACCCAAGCCCGGCGATCGCGCAGACAGTGGTATAGGCCAATGCGGCCCAATCGCCCTTGTCGATCCACAACAGCGCGTTTGATACGACGGCGGCACCGCCGATTGCGGCAAACCCCGTCAACGCCATTGGCAAATGAATGGACCGCACCGTTGACACATGCATAAGCGATGTTACCGCAAGGCCAACGGCAAAAGCCTTCATGTAAGGCCCATCTATGTGCCAGATCATGGCCGGCACCACGGAAAACCCCATTTCAAGAATGAAAACCCACGCCAGACAGGCACGATACCGGGCAGGCGACTTGACCGGATCAAGATCTTTCAGGGCGCGCGCGCTCATGATCTCGCCACCCAGATTGATGGCGAAGCACGTCAAAATGGTCGAAATCGGCAAAAACAGGCTGGTCAAGATATAAGCCAGTGTCGTGGCCGCAAGACGGACGGGCGCATCTTTCATCAAAATACGGTATTGGCGGCCCAGTTCATCGCGGGTTTCCGCCGTAGCGGTCAGCGGTGTCAGGGCGGGGGCGATGGTTTGCGCCTTCGGCATGTGTGATCTACCGTTTGCAATGGGTTGAAAAGGCCGGTTCAGTTCAGGTCTACTTACCCATTATGGCCCAGTTGCGGCAAGTTTGATGGCAATGTCTTGCAATAAGGCACCTGTCGCCCTGCTGTAAATCAAGATATGATCATTCGTTGTGATCACGGCATACCACGTACCACCTTGGGTGAAAGCCTGCGGCGCAGTTCCGTCTGGCAGGGTGATCTGATCGGGCAAACGAAGGCTTTTACCCACGGCACCCGGCATCCGGGTGACAAGCGTTGCCGCCACGGTTATGACACCCACAATCATGGTCACCATCAGCACGATGACCAGTCCTTTAAGAAACCGAAGCGAGGGTGGAAGCCCTGCCTCTGCCGGAGCGTCGTCCATGACTACCCTTTCTGACCCGCAATCCGGGTCTCTGACTGTCACTATCGGGGAAGACCCCTTTGCCCGCCTTGATAAAGCGCTTGCCGCCGCAGTGCCAGAGGACGCGTCACTATCGCGGTCGCGCCTGATGCGGATGATAGCGGAAGGCGCTGTGTCGCGTGGCGGTGTGGTGATTGATGACCCTAAAACACGCGTCGCAGGCGGGGAAGTGTTTATCCTTCGGCTGGACGAGGCCGTTGAACTGGCGGCAGAGGCAGAAGATATTCCCCTGTCGGTGGTGTGGGAAGACGGTGATCTGATCGTGATTGATAAGCCCACCGGCATGGTCGTGCATCCCGCCCCCGGCACGCCGCGGGGCACGCTGGTGAATGCTTTGCTGCATCATTGCGGGGATACGCTGTCTGGCGTGGGCGGGGTCAAACGGCCCGGCATCGTGCACCGGATTGATAAGGACACGACGGGGTTGCTGGTGGTGGCAAAATCAGACCGCGCGCATCACGGCCTCGCCGCACAGTTTGAAGCGCATAGCGTGACGCGGCATTATCTGGCGGTGGTTCACGGCGCCCCCGATGCGGCAGATCCGCGATTGCGGGGGTTGAAAGGGATCAGCTTCGAGGCGGGCGGTATTCTCAAGATAGCGACCCATCTTGCCCGTCATAAAACGGACCGTCAGCGGCAGGCGGTGGTGGCCCAAAACATCGGCCGCCACGCGATCACGCGGGTTCGGGTGGAAGAAAGGTTGGGGGCGGCATCTTTGGTGAACTGCTGGCTGGAAACGGGGCGAACGCATCAAATCCGGGTTCATATGAGCTATGCAGGCCATGCATTGATTGGCGACCAAACCTATGGGGGCCGCCGGATTTTAGCGGCAAAATCATCGGGTGAGGTGGCGGCAGGCTTGGCGAATGCGTATCCAAGACAAGCGTTGCATGCCGCCTCTTTGGGGTTTGATCACCCCGTTACTGGTGAGAAGCTGGAATTTACCTCGCCCCTTCCGGGCGACATGGCCGGGCTTATCGCCGCGTTGCGGGCAGGGGTGTAGCGCGGCTACTTCACAAAGCTGCGTGCCGCGATATGGTCGGCAAGATAACTGGCATCGTGCCAGACGCCCCAAATGAATGGGGAAGCCCTGCGCGAAAGCCACGGCAGGCCAAGGAAGTAAAGTCCGGGCACCCCCGTAACGCCGCGGTCATGGGCGGGACGTCCCTTATCATCAAAGGCGTCGACCTTTAACCAGGCGTAATCGAGCGCATATCCAGTAGCCCAGATAATTGAGGTCACGCCAGCCTTGGTTAAGTTAAGGTCCAGCACGGGATTGATTACGCAATCGGGGTCAGGCGACGTGTAGCGCGCGCTGGGTTCCAAAGGCATATCCAGACCTGTTTGGGTGACATAGGCATCAGCGGCGTCCAGAATAGCTGTGTGGTAATCGTCGCCCCGTGCAAGGTTGGCCGCAAGATCGGGCGCAAAATGCAAGGTGCCGTTATTGTAACTTGACGCCCGCCCAAGCAGCGTCATGCCACGGGCCGCGAAATGGCGGAAATCAACGGTAATACCACCATGTGCACCACTGACGGCTATCGTGACATGATCCATACCCGGCGCGCGGGTCTTGGCATCCCACAGGCCAAGTACGCCCAGCCACCAGCAAAAATCGCGGCCACGATACCGGATGGGCGGGCGATCATGCGGGCCGACAGAAAGACAAACGCGGCGGCCAGCACGAAGCAATTCATCCGCAATTTGTGCGCCGGACGATCCTGCGCCAACCACCAGAACCGCACCGTCGGGCAACTGATCGGGATTGCGATACGCGCTGGAATGAATTTGCAAAAGGTCACTGCATGGCGGCACCAAAGCAGGAATAAGTGGGCGCTGAAATGGCCCGGTCGCGGCTACTACGGATTTGGCGTCTATTGTTCCCTGTGATGTTTCTGCGCGAAACCCCGTTTCATCGGTCTTTTTTGTCAACGAGGTAACTTCCACCCCCAAGCGAAGCGGGGCGGCGATTTGTTTTGCATAGGTTTCAAAATAGGCAATGATCCGGTCACGATGCGCAAAGGTATCAGGGTTTAGGTCGTCGAAGGCCAAGTCGGGAAAACGGTCGTGCCAGGCGGGGCCGTTGGCAACCAGCGTATCCCACCGCTCGGACCGCCAGCGCTCGGCGATACGGTGCCGTTCGATCACCAAATGCGGTATGTCCTGCTTGGTTAAATGCGCGCTCATCGCCAACCCGGCCTGACCACCGCCGATAACAAGGGTATCAATTGTTTCTATTGGCATGGGCAGCCCCCGTTTGGTGCTATGCGAAATGGCGTCAATTTCGGAATAGTAAGCTTGCATCAACGCAAAACGCCAGTGGCAGATGCCTTGATCGGTATAAAATGCCACAGACGTGCAGACACAACGCAAAGTCGGAAAGGCCTTGGAAAAATGCACTGGCGCTTTTGTGAACTTCGGGCGAATGATCGCAGCCATAACCTGTTTTTCGCCTGACGGAGCCATCATGTCGAACCCCCACAAGCGGTACCGAAAATTCAATACCAAGGAAACTTACCCTGAGCAGAGCCTTGACAATGACCTATGTCAGGCCGTTGCAACCCGTGGTGGCCGCACGCTTTATTTGCGCGGCCAATGCCCGCAGGATTTGGACACGGCAAAGACCATCGCCAGCCACGACCCGGTAGAGCAAACCCACAAGGTGATGCAAAACATCCGCCAACTGATCGAAGAGGCGGGCGGCACCATGATGCATCTGGTCAAGGTGGTGGTGTATTTGACCGATGTGCGCCACCGCGAGGCGGTGTACCGCACGATGGGCGAATACATCAAAGACGTGCATCCGGTATCCACCGGCTTGGTGGTGCAGGCTTTGGCACGGCCTGAATGGCTGGTTGAGATTGACGGCACGGCGGTTATTCCCGACTGAACTATCATGTCCCGGCACCGGAGGCCAAGATGACTTTTTCCTTGATTGCACGATGTGCCGCGACTGGGCAGTTCGGCATGGTGATTGCATCATCTTCGCCTGCAGTGGCGGCGCGGTGTGCGCATGTCAGGGCAGGCGTCGGCGCGGTGGCCAGCCAGAATATTACGGACCCGGCGCTGGGTCCGGAATTGCTTGACCTGCTTGCGCAAGGCAAATCTGCACAAGCCGCGTTGATTGCTGTAACCGATGGTCGCGCCTACATGGATTATCGGCAATTGCTTGTGGTTGATGCGCAGGGTGGGCGTGCCGTCCACTCCGGGCGGCAGGTTTTGGGCCTATGGAACGAGGCTTTGGGGCAGGACTGTGCTGCCGGTGGCAATCTTTTGGCCGACCCCAATGTTCCCAGCGCCATGGTGGCCGCGTTTGAAAATGCCAAGGGCCATCTGGGGGATAGGTTGATGACCGGCTTGTTCGCTGGCTTGGCCGCAGGCGGTGAAGCAGGGCCGGTGATGTCTGCCGGCCTTAAAATTGCGGATAGGCTGGTTTGGCCTTTGGTTGATCTGCGCGTGGATTGGTCTGTTGATCCAATCCAAGCGCTAGAAACGGCATGGGGGGTGTATCGCCCGCAAATGGCGGCCTATGTCCAGCGCGCAATCGACCCGACACAAGCGCCATCCTTTGGCGTGCCGGGCGATGCATGATTCGTTTTGGCCGCTCGTGCATTTTTGGGTCGCTAACGTATTTGACGCAGAATTTCGCCCACTTCGCCGTACAGCGCGATACGTTCTGCCTCACTTAGAAATGCGCCAAGTTCGACTTCGCGCGAGCCGCCGCGCAGGGTAACGTAATTTGGCACGGGTCCGCCAGTTGGATGCAGGACCGGGGTTACCCAATAGGGGTTTGCGTCCCATTCAGCATGTTTACCATGTGGCCCTTTTCGCACAAGCGTCATGCTGTCGGGCCGTATTGTCAGATGCTCAATGATATCGCCATCCCGGTAATTTCGTTGCAACGCCCACCAGAGTCCGGCGATGGCTAGCAAAAGAAACGGCAGCAAGCCCCAGAGAATGGGTGATCCCAGCAGGGTAATCAGAGGCAATGAAATAAGGGCTGCTGTTATACCGATGAACCAGACAAAACCCGTGCGGGGCAGTGATTGGTAAGGCCAAAGGTGCAGACTGTGGCCTGCGTTGGCCAAAGGTAAATCGGCCCCGGGATGATCCGGGGCCGCAGATGATTGCAAGTCGTTAATTTCATAGGGCATGGTTTAGATGCGCCCCCTCAATGCGCGTGGCTTTTATCCCAATCAGCCCGTTTTGGCAGCTGCTCGAACGTGTGTTCGGGCGGCGGGCAGGGCAGGGTCCATTCCAGCGTATCAGCGTATTCGTTCCAGTAGTTGTTGACGGTGATCTTGCGGCCGTAGCGCAGCGAATAGGCCATGACACCAATGAAGAACACGAAGGATGCAAAGGACAGGAACGCGCCGTAGGACGAGATTTTGTTCCAATAGGCAAACGCCTCAGGATAGTCGATGTAGCGGCGCGGCATGCCTTGGCGACCAAGGAAGTGCTGCGGGAAGAAGGTCAGGTTGGCGCCGATGAACATGGTGTAGAAATGCAGCTTGCCTGCCCATTCAGGGTATTCACGGCCCGACATTTTGCCAAACCAGAAATAGATACCCGCAAAGATACCAAACACAGCGCCGAGTGACATCACATAGTGGAAGTGCGCCACAACATAATAGGTGTCGTGATAGACACGGTCCACGCCCGCCTGGCTAAGCACGATGCCGGTAACGCCGCCGACCGTGAACAAGAACAGGAAACCGAAGGCCCAAAGCATTGGGGTTTTCAACTCAATCGACCCACCCCACATGGTGGCGATCCATGAGAAGATTTTAATGCCCGTCGGCACCGCAATCACCATGGTGGCCAGCATGAAATAGCTTTGCAGGGTCAGGGACATGCCAACCGTGTACATATGGTGCGCCCAGACCACAAAGCCCAGTACGCCGATTGCCACCATCGCATAGACCATCGGCAGATAGCCAAAGATCGGCTTTTTAGAGAATGTCGCGATGACTTGGCTGATGATGCCGAAGGCGGGCAACACAATTATGTAAACCTCTGGGTGACCAAAGAACCACAAAATGTGCTGATACAGGATCGGGTCACCGCCACCTTCCGGATCAAAGAACGTGGTGCCAAAGTTGCGGTCGGTTAACAGCATGGTGATGGCACCGGCCAGAACCGGCAGCGCCAACAAGATCAGCCATGCGGTCACAAAGATCGACCACGCGAACAACGGCACCTTGTGCATGGTCATGCCCGGTGTGCGCATATTCAGAAATGTGGTGATCATGTTGATTGCGCCAAGGATCGACGACGCGCCCGAGAGGTGAACCGCGAAAATCGCAAGATCCATCGAGTAGCCGCTTTCCCGCGTTGACAATGGCGGGTAAAGCACCCAACCGACGCCAGACCCCATCCCGCCTTCACCACCGGGCGAGAAGACAGAGGCAATAGCAAGCCCGGTTCCGGCCACAAACATCCAGTAGCTCAGGTTATTCATCCGCGGAAATGCCATATCCGGCGCACCGATTTGCAACGGCATGAAATAGTTGCCAAAGCCGCCAAACAGCGCTGGGATCACCACAAAGAACATCATCAAGATGCCATGGCCCGTGATCAACACGTTCCACAAATGCCCGTTCGGGGTGCATTCTGACGCAGCTGCTGCAGTCAGGCGCATGCCTTCTTCGCACATGTATTGCACGCCGGGGTTCATCAGTTCCAATCGCATATAGACTGTGAACAGAACCGAGATGAAACCTACAAAGGCCCCGGTGAACAGATATAGGATCCCGATATCCTTGTGGTTCGTTGACATGAACCAGCGGGTAAAGAACCCGCGTTGATCATGATCGGTGCCATGAATGGCTGCATCGGCCATGGTCGCCTCCCGCTTGATGTTGTAATGAATTGGCTTCCGGCACTATGCATGAAACCAAATGACTTGAGCTTGTGTTTACGGGGGCAACTGACTGGCGGCAATGTCTGTATTTGACGCAGTTGAATATTTTCTGCCCTAGGGAGGGCCCGTTCGAAGCAATCAGTGGGTTACCTCAAAAAAGAAGGGGCGCTCAGGATCAAATCTGATCACTTCGCACCCCCTGATTGTTTCAAGCCAGCGCAGGCAAACTTACGGTGCTGGTGCAGCTGTTGCGGCAGGGTCTGCCGCTGCGGCTGCCGGATCAACGGCTGCAGCGGGCTTCAGGGATGCGAGATAGGCCGCCACGTCTTCGCCACCCTTCGCCAATTTAAAGGCCATTTTTGATTTGGCCTTTGGATCGCCTGAATTTTCGTCAAGCCATTTGGTCGGGTTGACAACATAAGCGGCAAGCATGGCTTCATCCCAGATCAGACCTTTGGCGCCAGCAGCCATAATGCCGTCACCATATTTAAAATCTGGATAGGAGGCCAACGGACGGCCGATTACGCCGTACAGGTTCGGCCCGATTTTGCCACCACCCTTGACCAAAGGAACCCCATCATCGCCGATGATGGCATGGCAGGTTTTGCATTTGCCAAAGATTTTCTCGCCAGCGGCAATATCACCAGCGGCAAAAGCGGGGGCAGACAGGCTGATTGCTGCAAGGGCGGCAATCGCGATAAACTTCATCATGGTTTCCTCATTCTTTGCGTGGCGCTCTCGAGTCGCGTTCGGTAGACTAAGAAAAAGCGCGGACGCTTTGATATGCAATAGCAATGATCAATTTTATTCACTTTCCCCACCGTCATGGCATGGTTTGAGCGAAGTTTCGCATCAGGCTGGCATCAAGATCGGCCAAAGTGACGGGAAGGCCAAGATCAACAAGGCTGGTCACGCCGTGATCTGCGATGCCGCAAGGCACGATACCCGTGAAATGGCGAAGGTCTGGTTCAACGTTGATGGAAATGCCATGGAAACTTATCCACTTGCGCAGTTTCACGCCAATGGCTGCGATTTTGTCTTCGCGCATATCACCGTTGGGGTAGGGGGGCAGATTGGGGCGGCTGACCCAAACCCCAACCCGGCCTTTGCGCCGTTCGCCCATTACGTTGAAATCAGCGAGCGACTCGATCACCCAATTTTCCATGGCGCAGACAAACTGCCGCACATCGCGCCCGCGTTTGTTCAAATCGAGCATCACATACACCACGCGCTGCCCCGGTCCATGATAAGTATATTGCCCGCCGCGCCCCGCCACATGTACCGGAAAGCGATTGGGATCGGTCAGATCAGCGGCGTTGGCGGACGTGCCAGCAGTATACAGGGGCGGGTGTTCCAGCAGCCAGATCGCCTCGGTCGCCGTGCCCGCCGCAATGCTGGCCACTCGCGCTTCCATCGCGGCGAGTGTTTCGGCATAGGGGGAAAGTCCCGGCAAATGCACCCAGTCCAACTCGTTCGCCCCTAAGGATCTGATTTGTTTCAAACAATTCGCCTTCGTTTGTTCGCTGTTCGCATGTTAGCCTAAGCCTATTGATACCGATGCTTTTGTAGGAGAGATGTGATGAAATTCAAGGCGATTGCAACAACCAGCATAATTGTAGCTATGGCAGTGACGCGCGCGGACGCCGTCTATGCTGACAATAGTGGTCTTGTTGGTGGCATTATAGGGGGCATCATTAGCGGTGCCATTGTGAATGAGGCGAATAAATCGAAACGCCGCACCACGTCCACCCGAACATCTACCAAGTCGTCACGCGTATCATCAGCTCAGCGGGAGGTGAACCGTGAAGTGCAGGTGGCGCTGAATGAATTTGGTTACTATGTGGGTTCGCCCGACGGATCGCTTGGCCCCAAAAGCCGTGGCGCAATTTCCGAGTATCAGGTTCTGCTGGGCTATCCGCCCACAGGGCAGCTAACGGAATATGAACGGACTTTGCTGGTGACAGCGTATCACCGGGCTGTCGCGGGCGGGCCGTTGGTGGCGCAAACTGTTGCTACCCATCCGATGGGGATGCGCGGATTGCTGTTGGTGCAACGCGATGAGATGGCAGGGATTGTGCCAGCGCAGCCTGCGGCAACTGCCGGTGTTTTGGCGACGGCAACGCCGGTGCAGCCAGATGCCACAGCACCCGTGCTGCCATCGCTTGTGGCCGAAGCGCCCGTCGCGGACCCAAGCGCTTTGCCCAGTTTCATGGCAGATAATGCCACGCAAGTCTCATTGGCATCGCAGTGCAACAAGATCAGTCTCGTGACCAATACCAATGGCGGCTATACCACGGCGGCGGCGATGACCGACCCGATGTTTGCGCTGTCTGAACAGTTTTGCCTGGCCCGCACCTATGCCATGGCCACGGGCGAAGAGCTTGCCGCGAAAGCCGCCGGCTTTACGCCCGCGCAAATTACCGAGCAGTGCCAGGCTTTTGGCCCCGCAATGAAGGATCAGATTGCAAGTTTGTCTTTGCTACCGCGTGATCAGGTGTTGGCTGGCGTGCAGGCGTTTGTGTTGAAAAGTGGCATGTCACCGGCGCAGCTTTCGGGCACGGCAAAGGTCTGTCTGGGCGTAGGTTACACCACGGATAATATGGATGTGGCGATCGGGTCGGCGCTGTTGCTAACCGCGTTGGGCCAAGGGGCTTACGGTGAATTGTTGGGCCATCATCTATCGCAAGGCTACGGTGCCAATGTGCGCCCTGATCTGGCGTTGGATTGGTATGACACCGGGCTTGCCGCAATGGGGGCCGGGGCCGCGATCTTTGCCCCGGGCATTGCCGGCCGTCCTGAGGTTATTCGCAAAGCGGCCTTCACTATTGGGGGTCGTGCGTATGAGCCTGTTGTTGCCTTGCCGCAATTCGCGGCCGATCCTGCAGTCTTGGCACCGGAGGTGATTGCAGCGCCAGTGCCAGAGGCGGTGCAGCCCGCGGCGCCCGAAAAGAACGTCGCGACCTTGGTGGAGCGTGCAGTTGAAGACACGGTTGCAGAACCCGAGGTGGCGGTTGCAGACCCACAGGCCACTGAACCTGCGGCGGACCTTGTGCCGACAACGGGCGCGCAGGTTGTACTGATGGCGGCGCGGCTGCCGTTTTTGCTGTTCAATAATTGAAAACTGCGGGGAGGGGGCGAAAACCCCCTTCCCTTCACGCCCGACACCCGCTAGTCACCGAGCACCAAATCAAAGCATGCGGATGTGGCGGAATGGTAGACGCGCAGCGTTGAGGTCGCTGTGGGGTAACACCCGTGAAGGTTCGAGTCCTTTCATCCGCACCATTTGATTTTGCCAATCGTTTGCACCTGAACAACGCATTGATTCTGTTATGCGCGAACAGTGCGGAAACCGCGTCCTTTGAGTTTGGGCGCCAGATGGGGTTGAGCTTACCGGACACTAAAGCCAAAAGGCGTTTGGCCCGCAATTTGAAGCATAACGTGCCATTTGGCTCATCATGTTGGTCGTTCTGCGTTATTTTTCCGCTTTTTTTAAGCTTGCCGCGTTCAATGTGACAAGTTCGTTGCAATAAGTGGCCTGATCCGCTTTAGTCAAATGAACAAAAAAGGGCGCGGCTGTATAGCTGACGTCAATAAAGACCAGGGAGACCAAATTGGTTGCAGTCAGCTCCACCGACGCTTTCGTCGTGTTTGATCACGTGCAAAAAAGCTATGATGGCACATCCCTTGTGGTCAAAGACCTGAACCTTGCCATCGGCAAGGGCGAGTTTCTGACAATGCTTGGGCCATCGGGATCTGGCAAAACCACCTGCTTGATGATGCTGGCCGGGTTTGAGACAGCGACAAACGGCGAGATCACGCTGGATGGCCGCCCGATCAATCAGGTGCCGCCGCACAAGCGTGGAATTGGCATGGTGTTTCAGAATTATGCCCTGTTCCCGCATATGACAGTGGGGGAAAACCTTTCCTTTCCGTTGGAAGTGCGCGGTATGGGCAAATCCGACCGCGAGGCAAAGGTGAAACGCGCACTAGATATGGTGCAGATGTACGCGTTTATCAACCGCCGCCCATCGCAACTGTCAGGCGGCCAGCAACAGCGCATCGCCTTGGCGCGCGCCTTGGTGTTTGATCCAAAACTTGTGTTGATGGACGAACCGCTTGGTGCGCTTGATAAACAGTTGCGCGAACATATGCAGTTTGAAATCAAGCATTTGCATGAAAGTCTTGGGATCACCGTGGTCTACGTGACGCATGATCAGGGCGAAGCACTGACGATGTCTGACCGCGTGGCCGTGTTCAATGATGGCCGCATTCAGCAGCTTGCACCGCCGTCTGATCTGTATGAACGCCCCGACAACAGTTTTGTCGCGGGCTTTATTGGTGAAAACAACAAACTTCACGGCACGTTAGAAGACGTGTCTGGTGGACGTGCGACCGTAAGATTGACCACGGGCGAATTGATCGATGCCACAGCGGTCAACGTATCGACCAAGGGGCAATCAACACTGGTGTCGATACGGCCGGAGCGGGTGGAATATAAGCCCGAACTGCTGCCTGCGGGCGCGCATACCATCGACGCTGAGGTGCTGGAATTCATTTATATGGGCGATATGTTCCGCACACGGCTTCGTGTTGCCGGATCAGATGATTTCGTCATAAAATCAAGAAATACCTTGGGTCAGCGAATGCTGGCACCAGGGGAAAAGATCAAGATTGGCTGGGCACCGCAAGACGCCCGGGCGCTTGATCCGCAATAGGCCCAAAATGGCCCGCCGTGAAAATCGGCCAACCAAAACAGTAACGATGTAATCAAGGGAGCTATCTAAGATGAAAAAACTACTGATCCTGACAACGGCTCTGACCGGCGTGGCATTTGCCGCGCAGGCAGATGTGACCGTGATGTCGTGGGGCGGCGCTTATGGCGCGGCGCAGACAGAGGCGCATGTAAAGCCATTCGCTGCCAAAACCGGTATCGCAACCATCATGGTTGACAGCGACAATCCGGCCACGCCGTTGAAGGCAATGGTCGAGGCGGGCAACGTGACCATCGACGTGGCATCGGTTGAATATGCCGATGCGATCCGTCTGTGTGACGAAGGCGTATTGGAGCCGATTGATGTGGCAGCCCTGCCAGCGGGTGCTGACGGCGTTGCAGCGGCGGATGATTTCTTGCCGGGTGCGGTAACAGATTGCGGTGTGTCGACCGATATTTGGGCAAATATCTTTGCCTATGATACCACCAAGATCACTGGCACTGTGCCAACTACCGTGGCTGATTTCTTTGATCTTGAAAAATTCCCCGGCAAGCGTGGCCTGAAAAAGGGCGCAAAAGCCGTTCTGGAATTCGCTCTGATGGGTGACGGCGTGGCACCGGCTGATGTGTATGCGACACTGGGAACACCTGAAGGTCTGGATAAGGCATTTGCCAAGCTGGATACCATCAAATCCGAAGTGGTCTGGTGGGAAGCAGGCGCGCAGCCACCGCAGCTGTTGGCCGACGGCGAAGTGGTGATGACCACGGCCTATAACGGGCGTATCTTCAATGCGGCCGTGGGCGAGGGCAAGCCATTCGCAATCGTCTGGGATGGCCAGATCTTTGAGAACGAAATGTATGTTGTGCCGAAGGGCGCGCCAAACAAAGACGCGGCGATGCAGTTCATCCAGTTTGCCACGTCAACCGAAGGCCTGCAGGCGCAAGCGATGCAGATCAGCTATGGCCCGGCCCGTAAATCGGCAAATGCCACCGAGATCCTGTACAAGGATGGCAAAACCGTGATGGGGCCAAACCTGCCAACAGCGCCGGAAAATATGAAAAACGCGCTTGAAACATCGTCGTCGTTTTGGGTCGATAAAGACGCCGAATTGAACGAGCGTTTCAACGCGTGGTTGGCCACAAACTAAGCTGTCACACCGCAAACGGGGGGCCAATTTGGCCCCCCGTTTTTACCATCATTGCATCTGATCAAGTGAGAGAGCAGCGCCCATGTCTCAGATTACGACGAATGGTGATCTCACGACTTCAGATGGACGGCCGCTTAAGGCAGCCCTTGCGGCGGCACAGTTTCGTGCCAAACGTCGGGCGTTTTTTCTAGTTGCGCCGCTTTTGCTTTTCATCATCGTCAGCTTTATTTTACCGATCGGACAGATGCTGCACCGATCCGTGTTTCACGATGGCTTTGCGGCCAATGCCCCGGACGTAAAGGCGTGGTTCGCGGTCAATCCAGATGGTACCGCACCGGACGAAGCCGCCTATGCCGCCTTGGCACAGGATTTCAAAGCGATGAAGGCGGATAAGACTGCCGGCATTGCTGGAACGCGGGTGAATTATACCTTGCCCGAAACCCGGTCTTTGATCACCGCGACGGCGCGTGTGGCAGACGATTTGGCACCGCCCTACAAGGACGCATTTCTTGCTTTGAACCCGAAATGGGGTGATGCGGCGGTTTGGCAGGCAATGCGCAGTGCGTCATCTGCCTACACGGCAGATTTCTACCTGATCTCAACTGACCGCGAGCGGGCTGCGGACGGTACGATTCAGAAAGTGCCGGAAAATACGCGCATCTACATTTATCTGTTTGTGAAGACGTTTCTGCTGTCTGCAGTGATCACCGTGATCTGTTTCTTTCTAGCTTTTCCGGTGGCGCACCTTCTGGCTACCCTACCCACTGCGCGCGCGAACCTGATGATGATCCTTGTGCTGTTGCCATTCTGGACATCGCTTTTGGTGCGCACCACCAGTTGGATCGTGCTGCTGCAAGGGCAAGGCGTGGTCAACGATGTGCTGATCGCTTTGGGCATTGTCGGCGATGATGGGCGGTTGAAGATGATGTACAATCAGGCGGGCACCATCATCGTGATGACGCATGTACTGCTGCCGTTCATGATCTTGCCGCTGTATTCGGTGATGAAGACCATCCCGCCTTCTTATGCCCGTGCCGCGCGGTCTTTGGGGGCTACCAGTTGGACCACATTCCGGCGGATATACCTGCCGCAAACCCTGCCCGGCATTGGGGCGGGGGCGCTGTTGGTGTTCATTCTGGCGGTGGGTTATTACATCACGCCAGCGTTGGTCGGTGGGGCCGACGGCCAGCTGATTTCCAACTTCATCGATTTTCACATGGACAAATCGAACTGGTCGCTGGCGGCGGCGCTGTCGGCCATGCTGCTGGGCGGCGTTTTGGTGCTGTATTGGCTTTATGACCGCCTGGTCGGCATCGACAATCTGAAACTCGGTTAGGGTAAATATCATGGCACTTCCCATCTATCTTAGCCCGGCGGAACGTGTGTGGCAGTATGCCTACCGTGCGATCTGCGCGATGATTTTCATCTTTCTTGTCGCCCCGATTTTGATTGTGATCCCGCTGTCGTTCAACGCGGAGCCATATTTTACCTTCACCCAGAAAATGCTGTCTTTTGATCCGGCAGGGTATTCGATGCGCTGGTATGACACGTTGCTGACCGACGGGATGCGAGCCCCTGAAAAGCTGCGGGATGCTGGCTGGTGGTCGGATGCTTGGAACAACGCTACTTGGGTTAAAGCTACTAAAAACTCACTTATCGTTGGTTTTTGGGCAACGATTTTGGCCACGGTCTTGGGCACGATAGCGGCACTTGGCCTAAGCCGCCCTGAAATGCCTTATCGCCGTTTGATCATGGCGATCCTGATCAGCCCGATGATTGTGCCGATCATCATTATCGCGACGGGTCTGTTCTTTTTCTACTCCGATCCTTGCGGGATTATCGGTCTGCATTGCGGGCGGCTGACTGCCACTTACACGGGGCTTGTGTTGGCCCATGCAACGCTGGGCATTCCCTTTGTCATCATCACCGTCACCGCCACGCTGTCCGGTTTTGACCAATCGCTGATCCGGGCGTCGGCAAGCCTCGGGGCCAACCCGCGCGTTACCTTCTTCAAGGTGATCTTGCCGTTGATCTTGCCGGGGATAATTTCCGGCGCATTGTTTGCCTTTGTGACCTCGTTTGACGAAGTGGTGGCGGTGCTGTTTTTGGCGGGGCCAGAACAACAAACCATTCCCCGCCAGATGTGGAACGGGATACGTGAAGCGATCAGCCCGGCAATTCTGGCGGTGGCGACGCTGTTGGTTATTGTGTCGATCACCTTGCTTACCACGGTAGAATTGCTGCGGCGGCGATCAGAACGCTTGCGAGGTGTCACGCCGCAGTAGTGGGTTAGATTACGGCAAGATACTAAGCCAGGCCCATGCCGTCACAATCGTGGCCACTGTGCCAATCAAAACGGCGGAGGCGGCCACGCGCTTTGCCACACCGTACATATTGGCAAAAAGAAATGCATTCACCCCCGGCGCCATTGCCCCGGTGATAACCGCAGATCGCAGGTCTGGCACGGATAAGCCAAAGGCATAGCGGCCAAGCAGATAGACCACCCCCGGGTGCACGATCAGCGAACAGATGCAAACCATGGCGATGCATTTCATATCGCCTTCAGGTTTGTAGCGCAGCAAGACGCCGCCCAAGCCAAACAAGGCGACAGGAATCGCCGTGCGGGCCATCATATCCACGGCGGACCAAGCAACTTGTGGCAGTGCAAAGCCAGACAGGTTGACCGCAAACCCCGCAATGATGCCAATGACCAAGGGTTGTGACAGAATCGCGCGCAGAACTTGGGTGGTCAGGCCCATCATCGAAAGCCCGGCACCTTTGCTACGCACCAGTTCCATCACCGTGATGCCAAAGCCGTATAGCAGCGGCGCATGGATCGAAATGATGGCATAGTTGCCAGACAAGGCATCGGTGCCATAGGCGCGTTCTGTGATCGGCACGCCCAAAAGCAGCGAATTGGAAAACATGCAGACAAAGCCGATGGCCACGCTTTCTGCCGCCGTGCGGGCAAACAGGTTTCGCGCGCCAAAGTAGCCAATCGCGAACCCCGCAAAGGCCCCGGCATAAAAGCTGGCAAACAACGCCGGGTGGTAGGCCTGCGATAAATCCAGTTGCGCCACGGATTTGAACAGAAGGGCAGGGGCCGCAAAGTTTTGGGCAAAGCGCATAACGCCGTCAACAGCGCCATCATCGAAAAGCTTGGCATAGGCCGCCAGATAGCCAAAGCCGATGATAAGGAAAACAGGTAGGATAACATCAAGTAGGCCGGTCATTCGGCAGCAGTCCCTATCACCATGCCATCGTAGGCGGGGGTCACCCCGGCGGGCAATTCGCCAATCAGCGTGGCATAATCCAGATCGACATGCATATTGGTCAGCACCGCACGCTTTGGCTTGGCCCGCGCGATCCATTCCAGCGATAGCGCCAGATGCGCATGGGTCGGGTGCGGCTTGCGGCGCAGTGCGTCCAGCACCCAGACATCCAAGCGCATGAGGTGATGCCAGCTTTCGGGTGGAATTTCAATGACATCCGGAAGGTAAGCCAGCGGGCCTATGCGAAAACCAAGCGCGTCCATCTCGCCATGTTCCACGCAGAAGGGCGTAAAGGTGATGGCCCCGCCAGCCCCAGGCACGTCAACCGGACCGTCGATGGGGTGCAGGTCAAGGATCTGTGGATAAGCTGATCCTTCTGCCTGCACGAAGGCATAGCCAAACCGCGCCATCAGGGCGGCTTGGGTTGGTGCATCGGCCCAGACAGGCAAGCGTCGGCGCAGGTTGAACACGATCTGGCGCAGATCGTCGATGCCATGCATGTGGTCGGCGTGGGAATGGGTGTAGACCACGCCATCAAGCGTGCCGACGCCCGCATCAAGAAGTTGTTCGCGCATATCGGGTGACGTGTCGATCAATACGCGGGTGGTGCCCGCATCGGTGATCCGTTCCACCAGCATGGAGCAGCGGCGGCGGCGGTTTTTGGGGTTGTCAGGGTCGCAGTCACCCCATTCGCCGCCTAAGCGGGGCACGCCGCCTGATGATCCACAGCCCAAAATTGTAAAGCGCAGTTTTGCCATGATCATACCACCTTAGCGCGGGTGAACAGGCGGTCAAAATTGGCGGATGTGGTGGCGGCGAATTCTGCGACGCTTAGGCCAAACACCTTTGCCCCAGCCGCCGCCGTGTGGGCGGTATAGGCGGGCTCGTTCCGCCTGCCCCGGAAAGGGGGGGGCGCAAGATACGGGCTGTCGGTTTCCAACAAGATGCGGTCCAACGGAGCGGCCGCGAAAATGTCGCGTAAGTCTTGGCTTTTGGGAAAGGTCGCGATGCCAGACATCGACAGATAAAAGCCAAGTTCCAAGGCCGCCTTCGCCAAACCTTCGCCAGATGAAAAGCAATGCATGACACACGAATAGGGTTTGCTCTTAAAGCCTTCTGTCAAGATCGCTGCCATATCGTCATCCGCCCCGCGCGCATGGATGATCAGGGGCAGCCCGGTTTCCTGTGCTGCCTCGATATGCACGCGCAGGCTGGTTTGCTGGATGGATTTGGACTCGGCTGTGTAGTGATAATCCAGCCCCGTCTCCCCAATGCCTACAAACTTCGGATGCGCCGCGAGCGCCACCAGTTCCGCCACTGTCGCCATCGGTTCGTCGACCGCACTCATCGGGTGGGTGCCTGCGGCGTAGAATACGGGCGGGTAAGCCTCGGCGATGGCGCGCACCTTGGGCTCATTGCGCAGCGGCGTGCAGATTGTGACCATGCGGGTGACACCCGCTGCTTGCGCGCGGGCGATCAGGGCAGGCACTTCGCCGTCGAAATCAG
>JACMNW010000088.1 GCA_014378345.1 Pseudorhodobacter sp.
CAGGCGGCGGTAAGCCACTCGATGCCGCCGTGGATTTTGCCGTAAATTGAGCCCAGCTTGCGGGCGCAGATTGTGACGTGGTTTCTGGCTGGCGAGCTGCTGTGAAATTTTTCAGGAAAAATTTTGGGCAGAATTTTTCTGAAAATTCTGATGGTGCCTGATTTGCACGGGGCAAAGCTGTTGGAAGCGCATGGCCTCCGGCGGGGATATTTTTAAACAGAAAAAGCCGACTTAGGGTTTGGTGAAGCGCCATTCGCTGGTTTGGGCGTAGGGCGCATCGGGTGTAATCTGAATGCTTGGAAACTTGGGGTGGTTGGGGGCATCGGGCCAGCCTTGCGCCTCGATTGCGAAACCTTCGTATTTGGCATGTCCGGGGCGGGCGGTGCGCTGCGCGTCATAAACTTGCAGGCCGGGTTCGGTGGTGGCCAGCGTAAGAGCCAGCCCCGATGCACCTGTAAGCGTGGCAACTGGGCGGAGAGGCAATTTTGCGGCAGAGAGGCAGAAGTTGGTGTCGAGTGCGGGTTCGCCCTGCACGACTGTGCGCGCCTTGCGAAAATCAAACAGGGTTGCCGAGACGGGGGTCATTTCCCCAGTGGGCAAAAGGGCTGCATCCGTGGCAGTGTAATGATCTGCCGCGATCTGCAGGCGGTGGCCTGCCCAAGTTGGGGTGCCATCGAGGTTCCAATAGCTGTGATTGGCGAAATTCATCAGGGTTGGCGTATCTGTTGTGGCGGTAAGCGTCAGGCGCAAGGTGGCAGGGGCTGTGATCTGGTAAGTAGCGCGGATGTAACGGGTGCCGGGAAAGCCGCCTTCGCCTGCGGGCAGCGTCAGGGTGAGGGTGACACTGTTTGGGGTGGTATCGGCAATTGTCCAGATCTTGGCATGGGTGCCGACATCGCCACTGTGAAGCAGATTGCCATGCTCGTTGGCGTCGAACTGCAGGGAATGGCCGTTTAGCGTTGTTTTTGCCGCCGTGATGCGGTTGGCAACGGGGCCGACGATGGCGCCGAAATAGAGCATATCACCCGCATAGTCTGACAGTGTGCCGGAGCCGAGGGTCAGGCTGTGCGGGGTACCTGCGAGGTGGATGGAGTGCAGGGTACAGCCAAGGGTCAGAATGGTTGCTGTAAGGTCACCCGCCGCAATACTGATCACCTGCACGGATGCGCCCGTGTCGGTTTTGCCAAATTCCGTGATCTGCATATCTGCCCCCGTTCGGGGCCCGCGCCCCACCCGCTTGAGGTGGCGGATGGGGCGGGATTGGTCAAGGGCCAGATCATGGGTTTGGCTCAGCTTTTTGACAGGCAATCGGTTAAAGTTTTGGCAACGCCGCGCATCAAGGTGGCGTATTGGTCTGGGCCGGGGTCAAGCATGATCGCCTCGATATCTTGTCCTTCGCCGATCAGGGCCGTGCTGCCTTCGGCGACAGTTTCGATATACTTCGGATCGCGCCCCAGTTCGGGGAATACACAGACCGCTTTAATATCGGTGAGCAGCGCTTTGACTGACGTCAGTTGTTCGGCACCCGGTTCGCTGGCATCGCCAAGTTCGATCGCTCCGACAGCCGCTAGTCCGTAGTGATCTGCGAAATAACCCAACGCATCGTGGAACACGACGAAGGGTTTGTCTTTGACAGGCGCCAGCCCGGCGGTGATTTCGGCATCAAGCGCGCGAAGGGCGGTTTGTGCGGTATCGGCGTTGGCGGCGTAGGTGGCGGCATTGGCGGGGTCTTTCGCAGATAACTCTGCCGCGATGGTGCCAATCCATGCGTCGGCATTTGTGGGGTCCAGCCAGGCGTGGGGATCGGTGCCTTCTTCGCCGTCATAAAGCCGGACTTTGCCGCCACCTGTCTGCAACAGCGGCACGGATTTGGCATTTGTGCCAAGGGTTGTGATGGCATCATTCAGCGCGGGCATCAGTTCGGGGCCGTCCCAGAAAATCAGGTCGGCATCGGACAGCGCTTGCGCCTGTGAGGGTTTCATTTGGAAATCATGCGGATCGCCGCCTTTGGGCAGCAGCATGAACGGTTTGCCAAGGTCGCCCATCACTTGGCGCGTGAGGCTGTCGATGGGGCCGAAATCGGTGACGACTTTTGGCACATCAGCCAAGGCGGCGCTGGCAAGCAGCAGGGTGGATAGGATAGGCGATATGGTATAACGCATTGTTTGGGCCTTTCGCATCGGGTTGGCGTGAGGTATCGTATGTTATATTATTACATGTCAAGGGGTGACGCATGGCGTCTTTGCACAAGCATGATCTGGCTGGCGGTCCGGCGTTTGCGCCGCATGACCACAGCCAATGTTCGGGCGATGTTTTGGCGCGGGCGGAAGCTTTGGTGGTTGCCAAGGGCGTGCGGTTGACGCCAGTTCGCAGGCGTGTGCTGGAGATTTTGCTAGAGGCGCATCGGGCCTTGGGGGCCTATGACGTTTTGCAGCGCTTGGCGGCGGAAGGCTTTGGCAATCAGCCGCCCGTGGCTTACCGGGCGTTGGAGTTTCTGGTGGAAAACGGGTTGGCGCACCGGATCACGCGGCTGAACGCATTTACCGCCTGTATGCATCCGGGAAAGGAGCATAGTCCGGCGTTTTTAATTTGCAGGCTTTGTGATGCGGTGGCCGAAGCGCCTGCGGCGCCAGTGCGGGCGGCGTTGGACAGGGCTGCGGCGGGCTTGGGCTTTGTGATTGAGCGCAGCAATGTGGAGGCTTTGGGCCTGTGCCCCGGCTGCCAAGGGATCGCAGCATGAGCCTGCTGCAAGCGGATCATATTTGTGTGCGGATCGGCGGCCATGAGGTGTTGCATGATGTATCCCTGCGGCTGGAACCGGGGGAGATAGTGACGATCTTGGGGCCAAACGGATCGGGTAAATCAACGCTGCTTCGGGCGTTGATCGGAATATTGCCGTTGGCCGAGGGGCGGGTATCGCGGCAGGCGGGTTTGCGGATTGGCTATGTGCCGCAAAGGTTGGCGATTGACCGGACCATGCCGTTGACCGCGCGGCGGTTTTTGTCTTTGCCAGTGCGGTGCAGCAGGGCGCATGGTGAGGAAGTGTTAGCACGCGTCGGCATGCTGGAGGTGGCGGATCGGCCGATGACGGGGCTGTCTGGTGGGCAGTTCCAGCGGGTTCTGCTGGCGCGGGCGTTGTTGGGCAGCCCTGATGTGTTGATATTGGATGAGCCGACGCAGGGGTTGGACCAGCCCGGCGAGGCGGCATTTTACCGGTTGATCGAAGATGTGCGCAGGGACACGGGGGCGGCGGTGCTGATGGTCAGCCATGATCTGCATGTGGTGATGAGTGCGTCGGACCGGGTGATTTGCATGAACGGGCACATTTGCTGCGAAGGCACGCCGCGTGTGGTGTCGAACGCGCCGGATTACCGCGCGTTGTTCGGGCTTGGCACGCTGGGGGCACTGGCGCTTTATCAGCACGAGCATGACCATGAGCATACGGCGGGGCATG
>JACMNW010000089.1 GCA_014378345.1 Pseudorhodobacter sp.
CGTCCGGGTCCTGATCCTGACCACGTGACGACCAGTACGTCTTGGACGCCGTACTGGCGCGGCTGGTGATGCTCGACTACTGCCCCGGCATCGCACGGCCTGAGAACGGACAGCGAGGACGAAGGTGACGGCGCCCTCCTGCCCGCGGCACCACCAGACCTGGTCGACGACCGGGGGTTGGGCATCGAGGCTTGGCGAGCTTCAGAACCGTCTCCAGGGCGTTGTTCAGTCCCGACGCATCAGCAGCCTCAGCCGACCCTTCCCCGGTCGCCGGCACAGGTCTAGCGTGTGGCTCCTCTCGGCCTTAGGAGCGGATATGCCTGATTTCAGTGCGCTCGTCTCCCAGGTGTTCCGGCCGGATCATGCCCTGTTCGAGCTCCTCCCCCGGCTGACCATCGCCGCCGGGCGGTCTACATTTAGCTTGGCCACCCTGCCGCGCGAAGATTTCCCGGTGATGGCAACATCCGAATACGCCTGCAATTTTTCGGCCCCTGCCCCGGTGCTTCGCCGCCTGTTCGACAAGGCGAAATTCGCGATTTCGACCGAAGAAACCCGCTATTACCTGAACGGCGTCTATATGCATGTGGCGACTGGCGACTCTGGCCCGGTTCTGCGCTGCGTGGCAACTGATGGCCACCGCTTGGCCCGGATTGACGCGCCCTTGCCTGAAGGTGCGGCCTCGATGGCAGGTGTCATCGTGCCACGCAAGACTGTAGGTGAATTGCGCAAATTGCTGGATGATGACGACGCCACGATTGCAGTTTCGGTATCCGAAACCAAGGTGCGGTTCGCCACGCCGGCCGTCACCCTGACGTCCAAGGTTATCGACGGCACCTTCCCCGATTACACCCGCGTTATTCCAACCGGCAATACCCGCCGTCTGGAAGTGGATGCATCAGAATTTGCAAAAGCCGTGGACCGGGTGGCAACCGTATCGTCGGAACGGTCGCGCGCGGTAAAATTGTCACTGGACGAAGACCGCCTGATTCTATCGGTGAACGCGCCCGATTCTGGTGCGGCAGAGGAAGAACTGGCCGTAGCCTATGCGGACGAGCGTTTAGAAATTGGTTTTAACGCCAAATATTTGCTGGAAATCGCCAGCCAGGTAGACCGCGAAAATGCGGTGTTTCTGTTCAATTCATCGGGCGACCCCACGCTGATGCGCGAAGGCAATGATATGTCGGCGGTCTATGTCGTCATGCCGATGCGCGTATGACGAAGGCTGGGGGTTTCACACCCCCAATCCTTACCAAAAAGGCGGGGGCCAGCCCCCGCACCCCCGGGATATTTAGACCAAAATGAAAGGCCAAGGGCGCGTGGCCGGGCTTGCAATCATATCCCTGACGCTGTCGCATTTCCGCAGCCACCGCACAGCACTTCTGGCGTTTGACGGCCGTCCGGTGGCCATCGTCGGGGCCAATGGCGCGGGTAAAACCAATATTCTTGAAGCAATCTCGCTGTTGTCCCCGGGCCGTGGCCTGCGCCGGGCATCGGCAGATGAAATGGCCCGCAAACCCGAAGCTTTGGGTTGGAAAATCACTGCAGTAGTGCGCGGGTTAGGTGCGGCTCACCAGATTGAGACTTGGGCCAAACCCGGCGAAGGGCGACAAGTGACGATTGATGGCAAGACTGCCACTCAGATCAGCCTTGCCCGCATTTTGCGCATGGTTTGGCTGGCGCCCGCGATGGACAGGTTGTGGATAGAGGCTGCCGAGGGTCGCCGCAGGTTTCTTGACCGCATGACGCTTAGCTTTGCCCCAGATCATGCTGAAGCGGTGCTGACCTACGAAAAAGCCATGCGCGACCGTAACAGATTGCTCAAAGATCAGGTGACCGATGCGCATTGGTATTCGGCCCTGGAAGGCCAGATGGCGCAATCCGGGGCCGCAATCATGCAAAACCGCGCCTTCGCCCTTGCCCAACTGATCGAAGCACAAGTCGGGGCGGATACGTCCTTTCCGCAGGCAAATCTGGCGCTTGTGGGCCCCGAGGGGGAAGAAAATGTATCTGCCACCGATCTTGCGGCAGCCCTGTCAGACAACCGTCGTCGTGATATCGCCGCGGGCCGCACGCTGATCGGCCCGCACCGCGCCGATATGGCGGCCATTTACACGGCAAAGGCCATGCCCGCCGATCAATGCTCGACTGGCGAGCAAAAGGCGCTGCTGATCAGCTTGATCCTTGCCAATGCCCGGGCGCTTGCCACTACGATTGGCACCACACCTATTTTGCTTTTGGATGAAGTTGCAGCCCATCTTGATATCTATCGTCGTGCCGCTTTGTATGACGAGCTGTGCAGCCTTGGCGCGCAAGCCATCATGACGGGAACCGGCGCCGAATTGTTCGATAGCCTCGGCTCTCGGGCGCAGGCCTTTGATGTGGTCGATGATGGCGGTTTGTCCCAGATTGCGGAAGTCACGCTATGACAGTTTCCTTCACCGACCTGCTGTTTTACGCAGGTGCCCTGGTAGTGCTGTTTGCCACCCCCGGCCCGGTTTGGGTGGCCCTGTTGGCGCGCGCAATGTCAGGCGGGTTCAACGCCGCTTGGACGTTGGCGGGTGGCGTTACCATCGGCGATGCACTTTGGCCATTGGTCGCGATCTATGGCCTGACGTGGATTGTGGCGCAGTTTTCACAGTTCATGGCCGCGATGCATTGGGTTGCCGCCATTACCTTTGTGGTTATGGGCATCTTGCTGATCCGAAATGCGGGTCGGGGAATATCGTCAGACAGCCGTCTTACCAAGCCCGGTCTGTGGGCAGGCTTTGCAACGGGCGTCGCGGTGGTGGTAGGCAACCCAAAGGCCATTTTATTCTACATGGGCGTGCTGCCCGGTTTTTTTGATCTGACCCGTGTAACTGCTCCGGATATTGCTGCCATCATCGCGCTTTCGGTGGCCATTCCGCTGACCGGCAATTTGGCCTTGGCGGCATCCATCGACCGCGCACGCAGGTTGCTCACGTCGCCTGCAGCCCTGCGCCGGATGAACCTGACTGCCGGTGTGCTGATGATCGCCGTTGGGATCATTATTGCAGTGATGTGATTTGGGGCCAGAACGAGATTGCCACAGCCCCAAAAAATTTACTTTCTGATCATCACCGGAAATGGTTTCCAAAGCAGGGTCACCCGGGCAAAGCCGCGGCGATAACGTCGGCCCGGTCGCTTTCCTGCACTGCGTCCATATGGCATTTAACGCCGATTACGCGGCGCGTATGAGAGCCGCGTGAATCGCTGTGCAAATCCAGCGCGAAAACGCTAAATCTTGTGTCATCAGCGTGACAATGCCCCCTTAAACCGCTATAACTCGCAGGCAACACAAGGGTTCTGTCCGTATGTCTGATGTCGAAATCAACAAAGCCGCCTATGATGCCGATTCTATCAAGGTTCTCAGGGGGTTAGAGGCGGTTCGCAAACGCCCCGGCATGTATATCGGCGATACCGATGATGGGTCGGGCTTGCACCACATGGTGTACGAGGTTGTCGATAACGGCATCGACGAAGCACTGGCAGGTCATGCCACCGCCGTGACCGTGAAAATCCACGCCGATAACTCGGTTTCTGTCCGCGATAATGGCCGTGGTATCCCGGTTGATATTCACGCAGAAGAAGGCGTGTCTGCTGCCGAAGTGATCATGACGCAGCTGCACGCGGGCGGCAAATTCAATAATACCGATGATTCAGGCAATGCTTACAAAGTGTCGGGCGGCCTGCATGGCGTCGGCGTGTCGGTGGTAAACGCGCTGTCGGAATGGCTGGAACTGCGGGTCTGGCGCAACGATACCGAATACCGCGCGCGGTTTGAGCATGGCGATTGCACGGTGCATGTCTATCCGGTTGGCCCAGCGCCGGGCGAACGCGGCACCGAAGTGCGCTTTCTGGCATCGGCCAAAACCAATGTCGCGAATGGCACCTTTTCCAACCTTGATTACCACTTCAAGGTGCTGGAAAACCGCTTGCGGGAACTGGCTTTCCTGAACTCGGGTGTGCGCATTATTATTGAGGATGAACGCCCTGCTGAGCTACTTCGGTCGGAGCTGTTCTATGAAGGCGGCGTTCGGGAATATGTGAAATATCTGGACCGTTCAAAATCTTCGATCTTGGCTGAGCCGATTTACATGATCGGCGAACGCAACGGCATGACGGTTGAAGTCGCGATGTGGTGGAACGACAGCTACAATGAAATGGTGTTGCCCTTTACCAACAACATCCCGCAACGCGATGGCGGCACCCATATGGCGGGCTTTCGTGGCGCCCTGACCCGCACGATCAACAGCTATGCCCAGACCAGCGGCATCGCGAAGCGCGAAAAGATCGATTTTACCGGTGACGATGCGCGGGAAGGCCTGACTTGCGTGTTGTCGGTCAAAGTGCCGGATCCCAAGTTTTCCAGCCAGACCAAGGACAAACTGGTGTCGTCAGAGGTGCGACCTGCTGTTGAAAACCTTGTCAACGAAAAGCTGTCGGAATGGTTTGAAGAGAACCCATCCCAAGCCAAGATTATTGTCGGCAAGATTATCGAGGCCGCAATGGCGCGTGAAGCCGCCCGCAAGGCACGCGAATTGACGCGGCGCAAATCGGCGCTGGATATTGCATCACTACCGGGGAAACTGGCTGATTGTCAGGAAAAAGACCCGTCCAAATCCGAAATCTTTCTTGTCGAGGGTGACTCTGCCGGTGGCTCTGCCAAACAGGGCCGCAGCCGTTCCAATCAGGCCGTTCTGCCGCTGAAGGGGAAAATCCTGAACGTTGAACGCGCCCGGTTTGACCGGATGCTGGGCAGTCAGGAAATCGGCACCCTGATCACAGCACTTGGCACTGGCATTGGCCGCGATGAGTTTAACATCGCCAAACTGCGTTACCACAAGATCGTTATCATGACCGACGCCGATGTTGACGGCGCGCATATCCGCACGTTGCTACTGACGTTCTTCTTCCGCCAGATGCCGCAGGTTATCGAAGGCGGCTTCCTGTATATCGCGCAGCCGCCACTGTACAAAGTCGCGCGCGGCAAGTCAGAGGTGTATCTTAAAGATCAGGCAGCGCTTGAGGATTACCTGATCGAAATGGGTGTTGAAGGTGCAGTTCTGCGCCTTGGCAATGGCGAAGAAATCGCTGGCGCAGATCTGACCCGCGTGATCGACGGCGCGCGCGCGTTTCGCCGGGTTTTGGACGCGTTTCCTACCCATTATCCGCGGGGGATTCTGGAACAAGCAGCACTTGCGGGTGCGTTTGATCCGGGGCAGGCGGACAGTGATCTGCAGCAAGAGGCGGATACTGTCGCGCGGCGGTTGAACCTGATTGCGACTGAATATGAAAAAGGCTGGACCGGACGCATCACCCAAGATCACGGCATCCGTCTTTCGCGGATTTTGCGCGGGGTCGAGGAATTGCGCACGCTGGACGGTGCGGTCCTAAGATCAGGCGAAGCGCGGCGATTGTCGCAGATTTCTTCCACCACGCGGGATGTGTATACCGACCCGGCAAAGCTGGTTCGGAAAGACCGGGAGACGATGATTCACGGCCCGATTGATTTGCTGAAATCCATACTGGCGGAAGGCGAAAAGGGGCTATCCCTACAACGCTACAAAGGTCTCGGGGAAATGAACCCGGAACAGCTTTGGGAAACGACGCTTGATCCGGAGGCGCGCACGCTGCTGCAAGTAAAGGTCGATGATCTGGTTGAAGCCGACGATATCTTCACCAAACTGATGGGTGACGTGGTTGAACCCCGCCGTGAGTTCATCCAACAAAATGCCTTGAACGTGGAACATTTGGATACCTGATCCGAAAACTGAAACACCTCACCGCGTGAAATGGGCGACAGTGGTGCAAATGCGCTTGGCTGTGCGGGGATTACACCCCTTTGCGGGCATCTTCAGGACCAAACTGGTCTTAGGCCGAACAAGTGGGATGGCCCGACACCAATGCTTGCTATTTTGATCTCGTCGATGACCGGATACTACCATGAATGTCTTGCCGTTTCAGGAATAGCAAACTGCCATAGGCTGCATCCCGCACCAGCGCATGGCAAAAAATAAATTCTGCGGCGGTAGTCTGGCCTGTCGGAACAATCATATCACTTGCGGAAATATCCGTAGGTTGTGTCTGCAGTTCGGTGGCAGACAACTGTGCTACTGCCAACAAAAGTTCATACGAAAATTCGCGACCAATGCAGGCAGCAATCTGGGCCACCCGCTTTGCCCCGCGTCAAGTTGCGCCGTTAAAATGCTTTGCAGACTGTGTGGAATGGCGCTGCTATCGATAGCGTCATTCAGGCCAACGCCCAACCCCGACTGCGCTATTGCACCCATCTCTTGCAAAAACTTCAGCAATTTCTCGACGAACAACGGTACCTCGTCGGTACGTTCTGCAACAATGTCCAGCAGTTGCCCTGATAGCTCTTCTCCGCTACTGTCTGCCTTGACCAACACCTCTTGCACAAAACGCGATTTTCAAATCCCCGGTTCGCCGCGCACTAAAACCATGCGCCCTTGTGACGCAAGTACGGGCACCGCCCGAAAGGCTTTCGCGCTATGACACTTAAACCGCCCGACGCTGCCGTATTAAGTGAGATAATCGAAATGGCGCTTAGCGATCACATCAGCTTTGATATGATCCGTGCCCAGCATGGACTTGGTCCTGATCAGGTAAAATCGCTGATGCGGGCAAATCTGAAGCCTGGCAGCTATCGTGCATGGCGCAAACGCGTGCGCACGTTCGGTGACAGGCGAGAAGTTTACAAGTAAAGCCGGTAAAAGCAGTCGCAGGGTGAGAACAACCCTGCATGCGCAGATTGTCCGCCCAAAGTGCGCAAGCATGCATGTTACCAGAAACGCACATAGCGCACGCCTTGGTATTCGCTTTATGGTTTTGATAAAATCACGCCCGTACGGCAAAGAATAGGGTGATTGGCGGAAGCGGTGTCCGTCATACTTTTCATAAAATAACTTATTAACAGTATCTTATGTCCTAAGGATCCGCGCAAATGGGTAGCAATTTGGGTAGCAAAAATTCCCCTGCTCATCGTAACGATACGTTGCCGGACGACCGAACTTCAAGCAACATAAGGCTTATAACATGTGACCTGCAACATTGGTAGTTGGGTGCCAAATCTTGACCGTCGCTATC
>JACMNW010000090.1 GCA_014378345.1 Pseudorhodobacter sp.
AAGCCGCGCCAGTCGGTCAAAAACCCTATGCCCTTCGCGCACCCAAGCCCGCGCAAATTCGGCAGGCGTCAGATCGCCCCAAGCATTGATATCGGCCCCAGTACAAAACGCGCGGTCACCTTCGGCGCTGACAATCACGCAGCGGATATCGGGGTTACGATCAATCGCCGCACAATGCTGATCAAGGCTTTGCAGCATACCAGTGGTAAATGCGTTCAACTTCGCCGGGTTATCCAACCGCAACTCGGCAATCGGGCCGCGAATGTGCAGGTGGAGCGCGCTCATGGCTGCCACCCCATCGGGCCTTGCCCAAGTAGCGACAGTGGCAGCGCAACTGCATTTTCCGCAACGCGCACCCGCCCATGACTTGCCGCCACTATATCGCGCGCAGGGTCGATGCCCGGCATAATTTCGGTCGCAACCAACCCGTCTGCCAGCAACCGGATCACGCAACGCTCGGTGATATACATCACGTCCTGCCCCTGCGCCTGTGCGCGTTTGCCGGAAAAAGTGACGTGTTCTACAGCATCCACCATCTTGGTGAATTTTCCGGGTTTGGTGACAGTCAGCCCGCTGTCGGTCAGCGTGATTTCTGCCCCCGCCTCAAACCAGCCGGAAAACACGATCTTTTTGGCATGCGCGGTGATGTCGACAAAGCCACCACAGCCAGCTGTCAAATAGGGCTTTTTGGCTAGTTTAGACACGTTTACATTGCCCTCAACATCCACTTCCATGAACGATAAAAACGCCATGTCAAAGCCACCGCCTTGGAAATAGGTGAACTGGTTGGGGCTGGGCATATAGGCATCGGCATTCGACGCGCAGCCAAAAGCAAACCCGGTCAACGGCATACCGCCCACAGCACCTTGTTCAATCGCCCAGGTCACCGCCTGCGGATGGCCTTCTTCCAGCAAAATACGCGGCACCATGGCAGAAATTCCAAAGCCCAGATTGGCCGTCATACCGCCGCGCAACTCCATCGCCGCACGCCGTGCAATAAGCTTTTCTACGCCGTGCTCAGCATGGGCAAAACTAGTCCATGGGCGGATAATCTCCCCCGATATTGCCGGGTCATGCGGGGTTGCCGTGGTTTGTTTCTGGTCCGGGTCCAGCACGATCAGATCCACCAGATGCCCCGGCACGCGCACATCATGCGCGCGCAGGGATCCCGCCGACGTCATCCGCTTGACCTGCGCAATCACCAAACCGCCATGGTTGCGCACGGCAATGGCTTGATCGAGGCCGCCCAAATACGCGCCTTCGTGTTCATAAGTCAGATTGCCGCGTTCGTCCGCCGTGGTGGCGCGCAAGATGCAGACATTCGGCACGATATTGGGGAAATGCAGCCATGTCTCACCACCAAATTCCGCGCGCTGCACAATTGGCGCCGCAGCGCCGCGCGCGTTCATCGCACAGCCTTCGCGGATAGGGTCAACAAAGGTATCAAGCCCAACCTTGGTCATCACGCCCGGCTTTCGCGCCGCCACATCGCGGTGCATATCAAACATGATGCCGGACGGCACATTATAGGCGGCAACACGGTCTTCCACGATCATCCGCCAGATATCGGGCATCGGCAGGTTGGATGATCCGGATGGATAAGAGCCCGCGATAATCCGGATTAGCAATCCTTCCTTGGCAATGTGATCAATGCCTTTGACGCCGTACATATCGCCTGCAGCAATCGGGCTTAACACGGTCAGGTTACGCGGGTAGCCTTCGCCATCAAACCGTGCGCCGATCGCCTGCAGCACGGCGTCAGGGCAACCAAGCGCCGATGAGGATGAGACGGAAACCACTGCCCCATCGGCGATACGTGCCGCTGCCTCTGCCCCGCTGACCAGCTTTGTCATCAAAAGCCCCCGTAGTTTACGTGGCAGCGGGTGCCGGAAAGGGCTGCGTCACGCACGGCAAGAGCCACCGCAAGTGATTTCACCCCGTCCCGGCCATCAGCAGCGGGCTGGCCCCGCCCTGCCACTGCATCGGCAAACCGCCGCACTGCCTCCACGTAAAGGTTATGGCCCGAGTAGGGGACGACTTCGCGCCCTGCCGCCGTGACCAATTCAATCTCGCCCATTGGCGCTTGCGTCATCACACCGCGCGCAAAGATCGAACCGAGCGTGCCGTGCACCTCCAGCCCCGATCCCGCAAACGGATGCGTGAAACTTTCATGCGCCATCACCATCGCCCCCGATGGCATCGCCCAGACTGACATCACCGAGTCTTCAACGCCCGCGCCCATGCCAGACACGCCCGATTGCGCCACCACAGACACCGGGTCTTGCCCTAGCAAAAACCGCACGCAATCGGCGTCATGCACGGTGATATCGGGAATCACGCCACCCCCGGCGCCAGCATCATTGATCCGCCAGCCCTGCAAATGCGGCGGTAGATGCACTGCATGGTGAATGCGCAGGGATAGCACTCGCCCGATCCGGCCAGAGTTGATGATGCCCTGCACAGCGCGGTGGCTGCCCGAACAGCGCAAATGGTGGTTGGTGGCAAAGGTTACACCGGCTGCACTAGCCGCCTGAACCATGCCCACAGCATCGGCAACCGTCATCGCCAGTGGCTTTTCACACAGGACGTGCTTGCCTGCTGCAATGCTGGCCAAAGCTTGCGCACAATGCTTTTCATTGGTGGATGAGATATAGACCGCCTGCACAGCCGCATCGGCAAGTACTACTTCCAAGTCGGTTGTGGTCTTTGGAATGTCATGCGTCTTTGCAAAGCTGTCGCCATGCAGGACCGAGCCAGTAACAACCCAGTCAATCCAGCCATCATCAACACTGCGCAAGGCGTTGATCATATGGTCACTTGCAATAGTGCTTGCCCCGACCAATGCCCAATGCATGCGACTCACCTCAATATGGAACGTTCCTATTTAATATGGATCGTTCCATATCTCGTCAATCCCTTTGTTTGAACGACTCACTGATTGGGCTATGGGGTAAATCGCATTGCCCGCATCAAGTTGTGCAAAACCAGAGAAAGCCCAAAAGGTTAGTAGCCATTCCCTGACCTGCCACAAAATTCTGGCATCATTTTCAAGTAGATCGGCAGGATTTGGGTAAGCCGTGCTGATGCACAGTTCTTGCAAATGTCGTCATCACTGCAGTAAGCTTTTGTCAAAGAATGCCGCTTCAGTCGCGAAATCTGCAAAAACTTTGGTGTGGCGGGGCGTATCGACGGAGTTTTGGCCAAAGACATAATCGCCGAACAGGTTTTGGGCGTGGCCAGTTGGCCCCGGCGCCCCTGGAAGTAAAGACAAGATCGGGTTTCTCTGCCATCGCGGCGGTTATAGCGTAGGTGGTGCCATTTGCATGACATTGCATTTTCCGCGCCCCCGGCTTATTTGCAAACATTGACTGACATGCGCAAAGGGCAACCGGCATGAACTGGATTTCGAACTACGTCCGCCCCAAGATCAATTCGCTGTTTTCGCGCCGTGAGGTGCCGGAAAATTTGTGGACGAAATGCCCCGAATGCGGAACCATGTTGTTTCACCGCGAACTGGCCGATAATCTGAACGTCTGTTCCAACTGCGATCATCACATGGCTATTTCTCCACGTGACCGTTTCACAGCACTGTTTGACGGCGGCATTTTCACCGAAGTAAAGGTGCCGGATGTCACCGTTGACCCCCTGCATTTCCGCGATCAAAAGAAATACCCCGACCGCATCAAAGCCGCGCAAAAAGCGTCGGGCGAGAAAGAGGCGATGTTGGTAGCGCTGGGTGAAATTTCCCGCACGCCAGTTGTGGCCGTGGCGCAGGATTTCAGCTTTATGGCGGGATCCATGGGCATGTATGTGGGCAACGCGATTATTGCAGCGGCGACACAGGCGGTAAAACTTAAACGCCCCTTGGTGTTGTTTTCGGCGGCAGGTGGCGCGCGCATGCAGGAAGGTATTCTTAGCCTGATGCAAATGCCGCGCACCACGGTGGCTGTGCAGATGATGAACGAGGCGCATCTGCCTTATATTGTCGTGCTTACTCATCCGACCACGGGCGGCGTGACGGCCAGCTACGCCATGCTTGGTGATGTGCAGATTGCCGAACCCAATGCGCTGATCTGTTTTGCAGGCCCGCGGGTGATAGAACAAACCATTCGCGAAAAGCTGCCCGAAGGGTTTCAGCGCGCCGAATATTTGCTGGATCACGGCATGTTGGACCGAGTGATCCACCGAAAAGCCATGCGCGATGAACTGGTGACCGTGATCCGCTTGTTAATGGATATGCCGCCCGCGATCAAAGGCGATCTGCCGCCGCCGGTTGAAGTAGAGGTTCCTGCAAAGGTCGCCAAAGCGTGACTCAAACGTCGGACGCAATTTTGCAGCGGATGATGACGCTGCATCCCAAGGTGATTGATCTGACCATGGGGCGGGTGATCCGCCTGTTGGAACTGCTGGGCAACCCAGAGCGGACTGTACCGCCGGTGATCCACATCGCAGGCACCAACGGCAAAGGATCGACCCAAGCCATGATCCGCGCAGGTTTGGAAGCTACGGGCGCAAAGGTGCACGCCTACACATCACCGCACTTGGCGCGGTTTCACGAACGTATCCGGCTGGCGGGAGAATTGATCTCTGAGCCGATGCTCGCGGCCCTGCTGGACGAATGTATGGTCGCGAACGGGTCAGATAGCATCACGTTTTTTGAGATTACCACATGTGCGGCGTTTCTGGCGTTTTCCCGCACCCCCGCAGATTGGACGCTGCTCGAAGTTGGCCTTGGCGGGCGGCTGGATTGCACCAATGTGGTTGATCATCCCGCGCTGACCATCATCACCCCCGTCAGTCTTGATCATCAACA
>JACMNW010000091.1 GCA_014378345.1 Pseudorhodobacter sp.
AGATTGATGGTCTTGGCGTAACAGCCGCCCTCAAAGTTGAAACTGCCCCGGTCTGACCAGCCATGTTCATCATCCCCAATCAAGGTGCGCGACGGGTCAGCCGACAGCGTGGTTTTGCCGGTGCCCGACAGGCCGAAGAAAACGGCGGTATCGACCGGATTGCCAATCGCGTGGTTGGCCGAACAATGCATCGGCATCACGCCGCGGTCTGGCAGCAGGTAGTTCAGCAGCGTGAACACCGCTTTCTTGTTTTCCCCCGCATAGGCAGTGTTGCCGATCAGGATAATTTTCTTATCAAAATTGAACGCAATCACCGTCTCAGAACGGCACCCATGCCGCGCGGGGTTTGCCTTGAATGACGGGCAGTTGATGATCGTCCAGTCCGGCACGAAACCATTCAGTTCTGCCCGCTCCGGCCTGCGCAAAAGGTGCCGGATAAACAGCCCGTGCCAGGCAAGTTCCGTCACCACCCGCACATCCAGACGGTGCTCCGCGTCGGCCCCGGCATACAGATCCTGCACAAATACCGTGCTTCCCTGCAGGTGCGCCAGCATATCGGCGTGCAGCAATTCAAAGCCATCCGGTGTCATCGCAGCATTTGCATCCCACCAGATATTATTCTCCACCAAGGCTGAGCGCACGATATGCTTGTCCTTGGGCGACCGCCCCGTATGGCTGCCGGTGGACACCAGAAATGCGCCGCCACGGCCCAGCGTGCCTTCGCCGCGCGCCAATGCAGCCTCGATCAACTGCGGCTCGGAATAATTGTAATAGACATGTCCGAGCCCGCTGATCCCCTGATGGTTTAATGTAAGGTCTGGGTTCACGCGTCCTGTGGTCATGCTGCAAGCTCCCGTTGCCGCAAAGGCGGCTGTTACACCAATATGAAAAGACATCCGGGCCAACAGATGCCGGGGGCGATCTGCCGACTGCCCCTAACATGGCTATAACATGACGATTTCCTGCGGCCCTAGCTCCGATGTGTGCGTTAGCGCAACCATGCACAGGTTAGCGCAACCATTCGGCGAGCACCCCGCCGATCCGCGTTCACTTAGGCCCATCCGTGGCGAAACTGAGGCAATTTAGTCAAATATTCGACAGTATTGTCTGCTTATTAAGAACAATAACGGGGTGATTCGCAGTAATGAGTTGATTCTAATGCCCTGAACCATGATCATCCCACGCAAAAGCAGACATAATAATCGAGCATGAAGGAAACAGCGCATGGCACGGATCGCCCTTGTGGACGACGACCGAAATATCCTTACGTCAGTTGCGATGACGCTAGAGGCAGAAGGTTTCGAAGTAGAGACGTATAACGATGGGCAATCCGCCCTCGATGCCTTCAATCGCCGCCTGCCGGATATGGCTGTGCTGGATATCAAGATGCCCCGGATGGACGGGATGGATCTGCTGCAGCGGCTGCGCCAGAAAACCTCGATGCCGGTCATTTTCCTGACATCGAAAGATGATGAAATTGACGAAGTTCTGGGCCTGCGCATGGGGGCCGATGATTACGTCAAAAAACCGTTCTCGCAGCGCCTGCTGGTGGAACGTATCCGCACTCTGTTGCGCCGCCAGGAAGCCATTGCCAGTGGCGAAGTGGCTGTTACCGAAGAAACCAAGATCATGGAACGTGGCGCTTTGTCGATGGACCCACTGCGCCATTCGGTGACCTGGAAAAGTATGGAAGTGTCACTGACCGTCACTGAATTCCTGCTGCTGCAAGCCCTTGCCCAACGCCCGGGTTTCGTCAAAAGCCGGGATCAGCTGATGGACGTAGCCTATGACGATCAGGTTTATGTTGATGACCGCACCATTGACAGCCATATCAAACGCCTGCGCAAGAAAATGCGCATGGTGGACGATAATTTTACAGCAATCGAAACGCTGTACGGAATTGGCTATCGTTACAACGAAGAGTGACTGCTAAGGATGGCTGCAGGCTTGGCGATTTGGTGAATTATGACTGCAGCTCCGCGTATTGCCATGGATGATGTTCGGCGCAAAAAGACCGGCGATGTGCTTTTGGGTGAAGACTGGATTTCACCCGAAGCTGTCGCCGATCTTGGTTTGCGTTCTGCCCGCAGCCGGAAGGGCTTTTTTTCGCTGAACCGGTCGCCACTTGCGCGCAAAATTATCATTTTCAACCTGATGGCCCTGGTCATCTTGCTGGCCGGCGTTCTGTTTCTAAATCCGTTTCGGGATAGTCTTGTGCTGCAGCGCGAAGATGGGCTCGTGTCAGAAGCGCGCCTTGTCGCCGATGTGTTCGAGGCGCGCATGCCATCCAGCGGCGCCGTTAACCTGGCCGCTGGCAACGGTATTGCTTTGCGGCAAACCCTTGATGGCATTGATCTCAGTGAAGGTGTCGAGGTTTACGTTTTCGATAATACGGGCGCAATCATGGCGACCGCCATCGGGGACGTAAAGTCCACTACGATGTCTGGCCGGTTGGGCAAATCAACCTTCATGACAGATTTCCTAAACGGTGTGTGGGAAGCGGTGTCAGGTGTGCTGTCATCGCGCAGCACACCCGGGCAAAAAATTGATGTCGAGGCGATGGCACGCGGTCTGTTTGACCAAGCCCATTCGGGTGATACAGCCATCAAAACCGGGCGTGGGTCAGATGGCGGTGCGGTGTTTTCCGTAGCCACGCCGATTCTTCGGGGTGGTGAGGTTTTGGGCGTTATTGCGCTGACTTCCCCCGAAGGCGAAATAGACGGCCTTGTACGCTATGAACGTGAACAGGTTTTGCAGATGTTTGTGATAGCCTTGCTGGTATCTATCGGCCTTAGCCTCGTTCTGGCATCAACCATCGCCAATCCGCTGTCTGATCTTGCCGCCGCTGCCGAACTTGGGCGCGACCGCGATGCACGCAAAATGGCCCCCGGCCGGGTGCGCATACCCGATCTTGCCGCCCGTCCGGATGAGATTGGCCGTCTGTCTGTCGCCATGCGCGGCATGGTGGCCGCCCTTTATGACCGCATTGATGCAAACGAACAATTTGCCGCCGACGTTGCGCATGAAATCAAAAACCCACTGGCCAGCCTGCGGTCTGCAGTCGGCACCATGCGCGTGGCCAAACGCGAAGATCAGCGTGACAAACTGCTGGACGTGATAGAACATGACGTACGCCGCCTTGACCGTCTGGTCAGCGATATCTCCAACGCCTCGCGCCTTGATAGTGAGCTGGTGAAGGAAGAGGAAGAAGAATTCAGCCTGATGAAAACGCTGTCCAATCTCAGCGAATATTTGGGCAAACAGGCGGGCGAAAAGGGCGTTGATTTCATCACCGACCTGCCGAATGACCCGATCAATATTCGCGGGCTAGAGGCGCGCTTGGCCCAAGTGTTCGTCAACCTGATCACCAACGCGGTATCCTTCTGCGAAAGCGGCGATGCGGTGCGCGTCTGGGCGCGGCGCCGTGAAAACCGAGTGCTTGTCGTGATCGAAGACACCGGCCCCGGTATCCCGGAACAGGCGCTGACCAAAGTGTTCAAACGCTTTTATTCCGAACGCCCGGAAGGACAGTTTGGCAACCATTCGGGGCTTGGCCTTGCGATTTCCAAACAAATCGTTGAGGCGCATGGCGGCGTGATCTGGGCCGAAAACATTCGCCCCACCAACGCCGATATCACGTCAGAACCGCTTGGCGCGCGGTTTGTGGTTGGCCTGCCGATCTGATGCCATCCGTAGCGGCGCCCAAGGATGTTATTCATGCCACCTGCGTGGCGTTTCCCAAAGGCGGGCTCTTGATCCTCGGCCGCTCGGGGTCCGGCAAATCGGCGCTGGGTTTGGCACTCATGGCGCTGGGCGCAAAATTGGTCGCAGATGACCGCACCATCATATCCAACACCTCAGGCGCGCTTATCGCCAAAAGCCCCCCAACAACCCGAGGCCTGATCGAGGCGCGCGGTCTGGGCCTTATCCGCGCTGAAACCCAAGCATCGGCCAAAATCATCCTTGTCGTTGATCTGGGGCAAACGGAATCTGACCGATTGCCGCCGCGTCGCTACACATCCTTGTGTGATGTCACCTGTGACCTTGTTCTTGGCCAACAAACGCCCCATTTCCCATCGTTCCTGTTGGCCTATATGACGGGCGGACGACAGGCTTGAAAGAAACCCCGGCAATGACCACGCCACAGCACCCCCTTGATCCACACCTGGTGCCCGAACATCAAATTGTTTTGGTCACTGGCCCGTCCGGTGCGGGCAAATCCACCGCCATTCACGCGATGGAGGATCTGGGTTTCGAGGTTATAGATAATCTCCCCCTCAGCTTGGTGCCCCGCCTGCTGGATGGCCCGCCGCTTGGCCGCCGTATTGCCTTGGTGCTGGATGTGCGCAACCGGGATTTCAACACGACCACGCTGATCGAACTGATTGACACCCTGACCCGCGATCCCGCAGTGGCGCTCGAAGTGCTGTATCTGGACTGCGCCCCGGGCGATCTGATCCGCCGCTATTCCGAAACCCGCCGCAGGCATCCGCTGGCCCCGGCAGAGACGCCGGATTTGGGGATCGAGCGTGAGATTGACTTGCTGGTGCCCATTCGCGCCCGCGCTGACCACTTGATTGATACCACCGACATGTCGCCGCATGATCTGAAGGCGGAAATCACTCAGTGGTTTGACCAAAGCCGCGCCGCCGCATTGGCCGTATCGGTGCAATCGTTCAGCTATAAACGTGGCGTGCCGCGTGGCGTAGATATGATTTTTGACTGCCGGTTTTTGCGCAATCCACACTGGGACGCGTCTTTGCGCAACATGGATGGCCGCGATGCGGCGGTGCTGGCTCATATCGCCCAAGATCCACGCTTTGCTCTGTTTTATCAAAAAATGCTGGATCTGGTTACGATGTTGCTGCCTGCCCACCGCGATGAAGGCAAAGCGCATCTGACCATCGGCTTTGGCTGCACGGGCGGGCAACACAGATCGGTTGCCGTTGCCGAATTATTGGCCAAAGACCTTGCGAAAGCAGGCTGGCCAGTGTCAAAACGGCACCGGGAACTGGAACGCAAGGCGGCCGCAGGCTCGCCCGACACATCGAAGGTATTGTAGGCGTGATCGGTATCGTGATTGTCGCACATGGGGGTTTGGCGCGGGAATATCTTTCCGCGGTAGAACATGTTGTTGGCAAACAGCACGGCATGCTTGCCATTGCCATTGAAGATGATTGCAACCGCGCCAGCAAACAGGCCGAAATCTGTGCCGCGGCTGATTCTGTCGATCAAGGGCATGGCGTGGTTATGGTGACAGATATGTTTGGCGGATCCCCTTCCAACCTGTCACTGATGGCGTGCGCCGGGGTAGGCCGACGTATCCTTTACGGCGCAAATCTGCCGATGCTGATCAAATTAGCTAAATCGCGTGACATGCATGTGACAGATGCAGTTGCAGCAGCTCTTGATGCGGGCCGCAAATACATCAACAGCATCGATCTTGGCGGCGGAGCATGACCGGATGACCACACAGACCCTGCGCATCGTGAACGAAAAAGGCCTGCATGCCCGCGCCAGTGCCAAGTTTGTTGAGGTCGTCGAAGCGCATGATGCAGATGCCGAAGTGCGCAAAGATGGGCTGTCTGTCGCCGGTGACAGCATCATGGGCCTTTTGATGTTGGCAGCATCGCGCGGAACCTCTATTGAAGTATCAACAAGCGGGCCCGAAGCAGCGGCACTTGCTGAGGCGCTTGATGTGCTGGTCGCCAACCGTTTTGGCGAAGATTACTAAGCGCGATTTTACAGGAAGGCGGACACTTCGTGACCGACATGCCAAACCTTAAACGCGCGGCCCAAGCATCCCCTGGCACTCCGTCGCCTGCGCGCAAGTATGACATGCGCCGTCTGTCCTATGCAGGAACCTTTACCAATCCGTTCAAGTCCGGCACCATCCGCACCATCGAATGGCTGACTGCCAAGGTGCAACTTCTGGTTCTTGTCCGGTCGTTCGAAAAATCAGGTGCGCCATTCGGGTCGCCGTTCTGGCCCAAAGCCATCCGGCATATGGGCATCCGCGTTGATACCCCACCCGAAGAAATCGCCCGCATTCCTAAAACTGGCCCCCTTGTCGTGGTGGCCAACCATCCGCACGGGCTGGTTGACGGCATGATTATGGCCGAACTGGTCAACCGCGTGCGCCCCGATTTCCGCATCCTTACCCGGTCACTTCTGACTGGTATCCCCGAGGTCGCCGAATTCATGATCCCAGTGCCATTCCCGCACGAAGAAAACTCGCGCGAACTGGGCTTGGAAATGCGCACCCTCACTATGGAGCATTTGAAAAACGGCGGTGTTATCATCCTGTTCCCCGCAGGAAAAGTTGCCACCACCCCAGGGTGGTATGGCCCCGCAATCGAGGCGGAATGGAACCTGTTCACCCATAAGATGATCCAGAAATCGGGCGCCACAATCCTGCCCATCCACTTCACAGGCCGCAATTCGCGCACCTACCAAATCGCCAACCGCATTTCTGCCACGCTGCGCCAAGGCTTGTTACTGTACGAAATCAAACGCGCGTTGTTCAAACCCCAACGCCCCTTCATCGGCGAGCCTCTCTCTGCTGATGTCCTGAAAGATTGGGAAGGCAACCCGCGCGGCTTCCTTGCCTGGCTGCGCCAGCACACGCTGGATTTGGGCAAAACCACCTGAAATCCGGCAAGCTTTGCGCTTTGGCTTTCATTTTGGATCAAATATCCTGCGGGGGTAGGGGGGTGCAAAACCCCCCGGCCTTTGGCCTGAAGCGCTACCGCGTCGGCACGGGCACCTCGCCCCGATAATCATAAAACCCGCGCTGCGTTTTGCGCCCCAACCAGCCGGCCTCGACATATTTCGTCAGCAGCGGGCAGGGCCGATATTTGGTATCCGCCAGCCCTTCATGCAACACGTTCATGATCGAAAGGCAGGTATCCAGACCAATAAAATCCGCCAATTCCAACGGCCCCATCGGGTGATTGGCCCCCAGCTTCATCGATTCGTCTATGCTCTTGACCGATCCTACCCCCTCATACAGCGTGTAAACCGCCTCGTTGATCATCGGCATCAAGATGCGGTTCACAATGAATGCCGGGAAATCCTCGGAACTTGACGCGGTTTTGCCTAACCGTTCCACCACCGCCAAGCAGCTGTCAAACGTGTCTTTGTCGGTCGCAATGCCACGAATCAATTCGACCAACTGCATCACCGGCACTGGATTCATGAAATGAAATCCCATGAACTTTTCCGGGCGGTCGGTGCGGCTTGCCAGCCTTGTGATGGAAATAGATGAGGTGTTCGATGTCAAAATCGTGCCCGGTTTCAGATGCGGCTGCAGGTCTTCAAATATCGCCTGCTTCACGGTTTCCCGTTCTGTCGCCGCCTCGATGATCAGATCACACGCGCCCAACTCTGCCAGCTTTAAGGTCGTTTTGATATGCCCCAGCGCCTTTGCCTTCGCCTCTGCTGTCACCTTGCCGCGCGACACTTGCCGTTCGATATTGCGGTCAATCAGCGCTACGGCCTTAGCCAGCCCCTCCGCCGAAATATCGGTCATCAATATATCAAATCCGGCCAACGCAAACACATGTGCAATGCCGCTGCCCATCTGCCCGGCGCCCACAACGCCCACATGCTGAATGTCCATTGCACCGCTCCTGTTCTACAACCCGCACCAAACCATAAACGCCGCTTGGGGCGGGGCGCAAGGGCAGGTCTTTCCCTAAAATTCGCGATGAATTGGCGCTTTAGCCTTTTGGCAAGGAAATGCGTCCAGCCTGCATCTTGGGTGTAGATATATCTGGGTGGATTTCATGGCTTTTGCTTTTCAGGGCGCGTCAGCGCTTGACTATTCTGTATGCCGCTATGGCAATTCTAAAGTGCAATTTCGCGGCCCACGCTGCGATTTATCAGGGAATTACGTCGCCTGTCTGGGCGGCACTGAAACATTTGGCAAATTCGTGCCAGACCCCTTTCCCGCGCTTGCGCAGGGCAGGCTTGAAATGCCGGTAGCCAACCTTGGTTGCGTCAACGCCGGGATAGACGTGTTCCTGAACGAACCCGCCATTGCCGATGTAGCTGCCGGGGCAAAGGTAACGGTAGTGCAAATTCTTGGCGTACAGAACCTTTCAAACCGCTATTACACTGTGCATCCGCGCCGCAATGACCGCTTTGTTCATGCGGCACCGGGGTTAAAGGCGCTATACCGCGATATCGACTTTACCGAATTTCACTTCACCCGGCACCTGCTGGGCGCGCTGCAGCGCAAATCGCCAGATCGCTTTGAAATTGTCGCAGAAGAATTGCGCATGGCGTGGATATCGCGGATGAAACTGCTGTTGGCGCGTCTTTCCAGCCAGACCTTGCTGCTATGGGTCGCCAATCACGCGCCGCCAAACCGGTCTGATACCGTGTCGCTGCAGCATGATCCTTTGCTGGTAGATACCGAAATGTTGGCCGCCATTCGCCCCTATGCCACCGACTATCTGCAAGTCATAGGTTCGCCGATGGCCCAGTTAAACGGCTTGCGCGGCATGGCTTTTGCCGAATTTGACCGCCCCGCCGCCGCCGAAGTTTTAGGTCCCGCCGTGCATCATGAGGTCGCCCAAGCAATGGCCCCGGTCCTGCGCGCGATGGTGTAATGCCAAGCGCATTGCGAAAAGTGGCCACGGTTTTCGGATAAAATACGCACTAAACAAAAAAGGGCGCACGAATGTGCGCCCTTTTCGTAGGGTGCGCGTTTACTGCGCACCGCAATCACAACTTCTCAATCAACTCCGGCACGGCGGTAAACAAATCCGCCACCAGCCCGTAATCGGCCACCTGGAAAATCGGCGCGTCTTCATCCTTGTTGATGGCGACAATCACCTTGCTGTCTTTCATGCCTGCCAAATGCTGGATTGCGCCCGAAATCCCAATCGCGACATACAAGTTTGGTGCCACCACCTTGCCCGTCTGCCCCACTTGCCAGTCATTCGGCGCGTAACCAGAATCCACCGCCGCTCGCGATGCACCTACCGCCGCGTTCAACTTATCCGCCAGCTGTTCGATGATCGCAAATTCGGCTTTAGACCCGACACCACGCCCACCGGATACAACGATACCGGCGCTGGTCAGCTCTGGCCGATCTGACGATGCAACCCGATCCTCAACCCAAGCCGAAAGACTTCCATCGGCATCGGTCGCAATCTTTTCAACCGCCGCTTTGCCGCCCGTGCCCACGCCGGAAAACGTTGCCGTCCGCACGGTCAGCACCTTTTTTGCGTCGGATGATTTCACCGTTTGAATAGCGTTGCCCGCATAAATCGGCCGCTCGAACGTTGACGCATCCACCACACCGATCGCGTCCGAAATCACCATCACATCCAGCAACGCCGCGACCCGCGGCATGACACTTTTCGCATAAGACGTGGATGCCGCCACGATATGCTCAAACGGCCCCGCCAGTGATACAACCAGCGCCGCCGTCGGTTCTGACATGGCGTGGCAATAGACATGCGCGTCGGCGAACAAGACCTTCGTCACACCCTCCAACCCTGCCGCCTCAGCCGCCGCGGCATCGCCGCCCATGCCAGCAATCAAAACTGTCACATCGCCAAGGCTTTTCACTGCCGCCAACGTTTTCGCGGTGGAATCGGTGGCCAACTCGCCGTTGATCACCTCTGCAAGCAATAGAACGGCCATCAGATCACCCCCGCTTCGTCTTTAAGTTTCGCAATCAATTCGTCGACTGACGCCACCTTCACCCCAGACTTGCGGCCCACCGGTTCCACCGTTTTCAGCACGGTCAATCTAGGTGCCACATCCACTCCGTAATCGCCCGGCGTTTTCATCGCCATCGGTTTGGCCTTTGCTTTCATGATATTCGGCAACGACGCATACCGCGGCTCATTCAAGCGCAAATCCACCGTCACAATCGTCGGCATCTTGACGCGAATGGTCTGCAAGCCGCCATCCACTTCGCGCGTCACAAGTGCATGGTCGCCTTCAACCGCCAACTCGCTGCAGAACGTCGCCTGCGACCAACCGAGCAGTGCCGCCAACATCTGCCCCGTCGCATTCATATCATTATCAATGGCGGGCTTGCCGCACAGCACAGTCCCCGGCGCCTCTCCGCGCACCACAGCCGCCAGTAATTTCGCCACCGCCAAAGGCTCCACGTCGACATGCACGTTGTCGGTCGCTTCGATCAAAATCGCGCGGTCAGCCCCCATTGCCAGTGCCGTCCGCAGCGTTTCCTGGGATTGCTTCACGCCAATCGACACCACTATAACTTCCGTAACCACCCCCGCCTCGCGCAGCCGAATGGCCTGTTCCACAGCGATCTCGTCAA
>JACMNW010000092.1 GCA_014378345.1 Pseudorhodobacter sp.
GCACAGTGGGTGAGTTCAAAAACGTATTGCGATGTATCCCCCCAAGCCGCGCAAAATTCGCGTCCTGTAATCCGGGAATCATCTTAAAAACAGCAGTTTGCGCGCCATACTTCATCTTTGTCTGAAAGCCCACCATGTTGTAAAGCGTGCCCAGCTTGTTATCCCGGCGCAACTGTACCACCGCATAAGGCTTTGGCCCACCATGCCCATCGGTCAAGCCCACAGGTTTCATCGGCCCGAACCGCAGCGTCTCACGCCCGCGTTCCGCCATCACCTCAATCGGCAGACAACCGTCAAAATATCCCGCCGTTTCCCCCTCATGAAATTCGGTTTTCTCTGCTGCTAACAACGCATCAATAAATGCGTAATACTGATCCTTGGTCATCGGGCAATTCATATAGGCGGTCTGTTCGTCCAGCGTTTCGCCTTTGTCATAACGTGACTGCATCCATGCCACTGACATATCGACGCTATCTGCATAAACGATCGGCGCAATCGCATCAAAAAAGGCCAAAGCCTCGGCCCCGGTTTCCGCCTTTATCGCCTCAGCCAACGCGCCCGAAGTCAACGGACCCGTTGCAACAATCCATGTGCCATCTGAAGGAAGGCTTGTAACTTCACCATAAGACGCAGAAATCAGCGGATGCGCCACCAACCGCGCGGTCACTGCCGCCGCAAAAGGATCACGGTCCACCGCCAAAGCGCCGCCTGCAGGCAACTTATGCGCCTCGGCCATTTCCATGATCAACCCGCCAGCGGCCCGCATTTCCCAGTGCAACAATCCAACCGCGTTGCGTTCATCATCATCGGACCGAAACGAATTTGAACAGACCATTTCGGCAAAGTGCCCCGTCCTGTGCGCAAACGTGCCCACTGCAGGGCGCATCTCGTGGATTACCACCCGCACGCCCATGTTGGCGGCCTGCCATGCGGCCTCTGATCCGGCCATTCCGCCGCCGACGATATGCAATGTATGTGTCATGCAAATAGTTTAATCGCAGACCCCGCGCTTGAAAAGGCCAAACGCCCTTAGAAGATGCCCCTGCGCAACAGCGGATCAAACGGCTGTGGGCTGGCAAAGGCACGCGCAGCAAGGCCGCGCTTGGCCCCGCCACCCGCCCCCAAATGCCAGGTAAACCCAAGCTCTGCCCGTGTTTCAAACGCAGCTGCATCGCGCCCGGTCAACCCATCACGCAGCACGCTTGCCGAAACCTGCCATGGCCGACCGTCCGGCTGATAGCTGACGCCAATCCGCGCCGTTGTGCCCACCGCCCGCAATGCCGCCTCGTCAAATTCGGCAACCGTAACGTCGCCAAAAGCTGCCACCTGATCATTCACCGCATGGCTGGCCCCCAAGGAGACCGTGATGAAATCCATATTCTCAGGCATCGCCATGCCGATCCCCGCGCGCCCATGCACCTCGGTCTGATCAGACAGCGCAAACATGCCTTCAACGCCTACCGACGCAATCGTCATCTCGCGCCCGTCCATATCGGCCAGGCTAAAATACAGCCCGTATTTAGCCTTGTCAGTTGGCATAATGTAAATATGCCCGTCAAGTTGGCCCAGAAATTCGCCTTTATATCCCACCGCGCCCAGATCAAGTTGAACACCATGCGCATCCGTGATGGCAAAATCAGCGGTTGCATGAATTTGTCCGGTCAAAGCACCATCACTTGCCGTTAAACCAAAGGAAACATCCGCAAACCGAAAGCCAAGACTATCAGCCGACGCAGGCGAGGACAGCGCCACAACAGCCGTCGCAAGGTACCAGAAACCAGACTTTGAACACATGATTTACCTACACAATTTTACTAAAAAAGCTTGCAGACGCCGGAAGTGACGCTGCCTTGCAGAGTTATTGCAAAAATGTCATGGTAAATAAAGCGATAACATAACAATGGGTTAACAGGTAAATAGGTTAACGATTGCTATGCTTGCGCCAATAAAGCGCGCTGCTCGGCCACAAACGCCGCCGCCTGCGCTCCCGTCGCAGGCCCCATATACCGTCCAAGTGCTGTCGCCATCTGAAAAAACCCAAGTGCTGGCATCCCGCCTGACAGCTTGCTTTCGCACATCACCGCCAAAAAAGGCCGGTCTGCCGCCGCATCATCGCGCATCAACGCCTCAAGCGCGCCCGTCACGCGGGCAATCGCACCTGGACCCGGAACATTAAGATCGCGCGCTAAAGCCCCGTAAGATATTGGCTTTACTGCACCTTCAAGGGCGCCCTTCAGTTGCATTTGCAGTATCAGATCGGCACCTGCGTCTGTCATGAAAGCCAATTAAGCCTCCTCATCCTCCTGTTCAGCAATTCTTGCAACCGATACCACTTCCTCGTCGCCACCCGTATTGAACACCCGCACGCCACCGGCAGATCGTGACCGGAACGAAATCTGCGCCACCGGTACCCTGATCGACTGCCCGGTTGATGTGGCCAGCATTATCTGATCAGCCAGTTCCACCGGGAAGGACGCAACCAACGGCCCGCCCCGCATGGCACCGTCCATCGCCTTGACACCCATACCACCCCGCCCTCGCACTGGGTAATCGTGGCTGGACGACAGCTTGCCAGCCCCGCCCGTAGTGATGGTCAGGATCAAATCCTCAGACGCCGACATTTCGGCAAAGCGTTCCAGCGGCAACTGCCCGGCCTCAACCGCTTCATCATCCTCATCCGTCTCTGCTGCGTCATCCAACGCACCCAACTGCGCCCGCCGCATTTTCAGGTAGGCCGCACGTTCCGCAGGTTCCGCCTCAAAATGCCGGATGATGGCCATTGAAACCACCTTATCGGTGCCTTGAAGCCTGATCCCCCGAACCCCCGTTGATCCCCGGCTTTTGAAAACCCGGATTTCGGTCGTCGGGAAACGGATCGCACGTCCACCTGAGGTTACCAGCATAACGTCATCATTTTCATCGGCAATTGCCGCATTCACCAGTGTCACACCATCCGGCAATTTCATCGCGATCTTGCCGTTGCGCATCACATTGGTGAAATCCGACAGATCATTTTGGCGCACGTCGCCGTCCGATGTAGCAAACACAATTTGCAGATCATCCCATTCTTCCTCGGGCGCATCTACTGGCATCAAGGCAGCAATGGAAACACC
>JACMNW010000093.1 GCA_014378345.1 Pseudorhodobacter sp.
ATGATTGCGGCTGGTGACACCCGGATTGCCGATATCGCGGTGATTGCGGATAGCCCGGAACCCGTGCCATGCTGCGGCGGGTGCCGCCAAAAGATAGCCGAATTTGCAGACCAAAACGTGCGCGTAAATCTTTATACGACCGACGGAAAATCAAAATCCATGACGGTGGCAGAATTGCTGCCCGGTTCGTTTAGTGCGGCCCACATGGACCGCGCTTGATATGGATGCGCGCGCCATCATTGCAAAACTGCGGATGGGCAAACATCCCAGCCCGCAGGAACTGGCGTGGTTTGCCGATGGATTGGCGTCGGGCGGGGTCAGCGATGCGCAGGCCGGGGCCTTTGCGATGGCGGTGTGCCTGAACGGGTTGGGGGATGCGGGCCGCGTGGCGCTGACCCGCGCAATGCGCGATACGGGTAAGGTGCTGCGTTGGGATATGCCGGGGCCGGTGGTGGACAAGCATTCGACCGGAGGGGTGGGCGATTGTATCTCGCTTTTACTTGCGCCTGCACTGGCGGCCTGTGGGGCGTATGTGCCGATGATTTCAGGCCGCGGCTTGGGGCATACCGGCGGCACGTTGGACAAGCTCGAATCCATTCCCGGCTTTCGCACCGGGCTGACGGAAGATCAGTTGCGCGCGCAACTGAAAACCACCCATTGCGCCATTGTGTCGGCAACTGCCGAAATTGCCCCGGCGGATCGCAGGCTTTATGCCATTCGCGATGTGACGGGCACGGTGGAAAGCATTGATTTGATTACGGCATCTATCCTGTCGAAAAAGCTGGCAGCGGGGCTGGAGGCGTTGGTGCTGGATGTGAAGGTCGGGTCTGGCGCGTTCATGAAAACCCATGCGGAAGCCGAGGCTTTGGCGCGCGCACTGGTCGCCACGGCGCAGGGCGCGGGGTGTATGACGACGGCCCTGATCACCGATATGAGCCAACCGCTGGCGACGGCAGCGGGCAATGCGCTGGAGGTGATCGAGGTGATGGAAACCCTGACCGGCACGTCGGTCAACGCGGCATTGTGGGATCTGACGGCGGCGTTGGGGGGCGAGGCTTTGGCGCTGGGTGGCATTGCGGCAGATGCAGATGATGGGGCCGCGCGCATTGAACAGGCATTGGAATCAGGCGAGGCCGCCGAATGGTTTGGCCGCATGGTCACGGCCCAGGGTGGCCCCGCCGATTTTGTCGACCGTTGGCCGGACAGGCTGCCCGCAGCGCCAGTGATGCGCGAGGTGCCAAACCCGCATGAAGGTTACGTGGCGCGGATAGATGGCGAGGCTTTGGGTCAAGCCGTGGTTCATTTGGGTGGTGGGCGGTTGAAAGAAGGCGACCGGATTAACCTATCCGTCGGGTTTTCTGATTTGGCGGGTATTGGCGAAGAGGTCAGCCGCGATTTGCCGCTGGCCATGGTTCATGCCGCGACCGAGGCCGATGCCGACCGCGCCATTCGCGCGGTGCAGGCGGCCTATGTGTTTTCTGAAACCCCGCCCGAAGACCCGCCTTTAATACATCAGAGGATATCATGACCCGCGCATTCCTGATTGTGATGGATTCGGTCGGCTGCGGCGGCGCACCGGATGCTGCGGCTTTTGGCGACGCCGGCGCAAATACGCTGGCCCATATCGCGATTGCCTGCGCGCGGGGGGCGTCGGACGAAGGGCGTAGCGGGCCTTTACACATGCCGAATTTGGCGGGGCTGGGCTTGGGGGCAGCGATCAAGCTTGCCTCAGGTGATACAGCCCCGGGGTTGGACTCCGCACCAACGGGGGGCTGGGGGGCGGCTACCGAGGTGTCAAATGGCAAAGACACGCCGTCTGGCCATTGGGAAATGGCGGGGGTTCCGGTGCCGTGGAACTGGACCTATTTTCCGGACGAAATTCCAGCCTTTCCGCCCGATTTGGTGGAGGGAATTTGCTACATGGCAGGTGTGCCCAAAATTTTGGGCAACTGCCATGCGTCGGGCTTGGCTATTATCGAAAAGCTGGGGGCGGAACATCTGCGGACGGGTTGGCCGATTGTGTATACCTCGGCGGACAGTGTTTTGCAGATTGCGGCGCATGAGGAAAGTTTTGGCCTTGGCCGGTTGATTGCTTTGTGCGAAATGCTGGCGCCAAAGCTGCACGCTCGTCTGGTTGGCCGGGTGATTGCGCGTCCGTTTACCGGCCATGTCGGCGCTTTTACCCGCACGGCAAACAGGCGCGATTTTGCAATTGAACCGCCGTCGCCAACGCTTCTGGATTGGGTGCAAGGCGCAGGCCGTGTGACGCATGGCATCGGAAAAATCGGCGATATCTTTTCGGGGCGGGGGATCAGTCATTTGCACAAGGGCAAATCGGACGCTGACTTATTCGAACATTTGATGCGGCTTGCAAGGACTGCTGAACCCGGTTCTTTGACATTTGCGAACTTTGTCGAATTTGATAGCCTGTATGGCCACCGCCGTGATGTGGCCGGGTATGCCCGCGCGCTGGAATGGTTTGATGCGCGCGTTGGAGAGTTTTTGCCGCTGCTACAGCCCGATGATATTGCGATTTTCACCGCCGATCATGGCAATGATCCGACATGGCGCGGCACCGACCACACCCGCGAACGGGTGCCTGTGTTGGTGGCGGGGGCTGGGTCGGGCGAGTTGGGCCTTGTTGCCTTTACTGATATTGCGGCATCTGTTGCCGCCCATTTAGGGGTGCGTGCCCCCGCGATAGGAAACAGCTTTCTATGACACTGATCAGCCTGCCAAAAGTTGAACTTCACCTGCATCTGGAGGGGGCCGCACCGCCTGCTTTTATTCGCGGTTTGGCGCGCGAAAAGAACATGGATATTGCGGGGATTTTTGACGCGGATGGTAATTACGCCTTCACCGATTTCTGGGCTTTTTTGAAGGTGTATGAAGCGGCGACCGAGACGCTGAAGACGCCTGAGGATTATCAGCGATTGACGCTTGCAGTGTTGGAGGAAAGTGCAGCATCCGGTGTGGTGTATTCTGAGACGTTTCTGAGCCCCGATTTTTGCGGCGGGCGCGATCTGGTGGCGTGGCGGGAATATCTGCATGCCATGCAAGAAGCCGCCGATCAAGCGGAGCGCGACATGGGCATAACCTTGCGTGGAATCATTACCTGCATCCGGCATTTTGGGCCAGACAAAGCGCGGGAAACCGCGAAATGTGCTGCTGAAACGGCAGGCGATTGGATCGTTGGGTTTGGCATAGCGGGTGACGAAAAAGTGGGCGTACCCAGAGACTTCGCCTATGCTTTTGATGTAGCACGTGAAGCAGGTTTGCGCCTGACCGCCCATGCAGGGGAATGGGGCGGGCCAGAGTCTGTACGCGGTGCATTAAGCGCCTTGAAGGTGGAACGCATTGGCCACGGCGTGCGCGCAATTGAAGATCTGGCGCTGGTGGACGAGTTGGCCGAACGCGGTATTGTGCTGGAAGTGTGCCCCGGATCGAATATCGCGCTTGGGCTATACAAAGACTGGCGCACGCACCCGATATCGGAGCTGCACAGGCGCGGGGTGAAGGTAACGATTTCCACCGATGACCCACCGTTTTTTCATACCACCATGGGACGCGAATACGACCGTTTGAATGCGGCGTTTGATTGGGATGAAGGTTTCTTCAGGGACATCGCCCGCACCTCCCTTGACGCCGCCTTCTGTGACGCTGATACCCGCGCCCGTATCTTGACACGTCTGGAGGCCACCGATGCTTGATCACCTAACCATCGTCACGCACCCTTTGGTGCAGCACAAGCTGACCCTGATGCGGGATAAAGACACGTCGACCGCCGGATTTCGCCGCCTGCTGCGTGAGATCAGCCTGCTGCTGGCCTATGAGGTGACGCGCGAGTTGGACATGACAACCACGCGGATCGAGACGCCACTGGAGCCGATGGATGCACCGACGCTGGACGGCAAAAAGCTGGCGCTGATTTCGATCTTGCGGGCGGGGAATGGGTTACTTGACGGCATTCTGGAACTGATCCCGGCGGCACGGGTGGGGTTTGTGGGGTTGTACCGCGATCCGGAAACCCTGCAACCTGTGCAATACTATTGCAAATTACCCGATCATCTGGACGAGCGGATTTCGATTGTGGTCGACCCGATGCTGGCCACTGGCAATTCATCGGTGGCGGCAGTGGATTTGCTGAAAAAATCCGGGGCCAAGAACATTCGTTTCCTGTGCCTCTTGGCGGCGCCCGAAGGCATTGCCCGCATGAAAGACGCGCATCCCGATGTGCCGATTGTGACGGCAGCGGTTGACAGCCATTTGAACGATCACGGCTATATTGTGCCGGGCTTGGGCGATGCAGGCGACCGTATGTTTGGCACCAAATAAGGGATAGGGGTTTACTCAAACCCGAAGCTGCCCCATCGTGTCTTGCGTATCTAGGTAGGAATCAAAAATGCTGACTAAGGTCATCGCATTGGTGTGTTTTGCGGCATTGTCCGGGGTAGGCGTGGCCTATGCCCAAACAGATGGGCCAGCAGAACTACCCTCTGCTGAATATGCAGGCCAAAGTTATGTTGATAGCAAGGGCTGTATTTTCTTGAAAGCGGGTTACGGCGGTGAGGCAACTTGGGTCCCCCGCGTCGACAAGGATCGCAAGCTAATTTGCGGGCAGACGCCAACCAACGCCGCGGCAAAAGTGTCAGATACGGCGGCGGCGGTTGTGCCCAAAGCGCGGAAAACACGCAGTAGCAAACGAAAGGCGCAGGCAGACGCGCCGTATGTGCCAGTGATGATTGGGTGCCCGGCGTCGGTTCCGGTAGCGCGGCGGTATGCGACCACGGACGGCGGGTCGGTGGTGGTTTGTACCGCGACCAATGGCAGCTTGACCGGTGCTAGGTCCCCGATTTATCCGGCAGGGTCTGGCGTCGGGGCGGCGCTTTCGGCAACGCGGCATGCAGAGGTGACAATTCCTTTGCCGCAGCAACACGGGGATGTCGGTGCCCTGCCGTCGCCACCAGCCGGATATGAATTGGCCTGGAAAGATGACAGGCTGAACCCGCTTCGCGGCAAAGGCGCGCTAGAACGCCAGGCAGCGCAAGATACTGTGTCAGCGGGCAAAGCTCCCACGGACCAAATGGCGACGGCCCGTTTGCTCTCCGCCCCATCAGGGCCATACTATGTTCAGGTTGGCACTTTTGCCGAGCCATCAAACGCAGACGGCACAACTACACGTTTGATGCAAATGGGAATGCCGGTTTCAAAGAGTAAATTCAGCAAGCAGGGCCGCGCGTTACAGGTGATTTATGCCGGGCCATTTGTATCGGGCGCGGCTGCGCAAGCGGCGCTAAACGTTGCGCGCGGTGCTGGGTTTTCTGACGCGTTCATTCGGTAAGGTTCGCTGATCATTGATCGCAGATTGCCTGTAGGCTTATCCATGCGTCATCAGGCATCAGTGCAGGAGGTGATGCCTTGGCGAAGGGATCGTTGTCTTGCAGCATGGTTGCCGCCGCGCTGTCACCAGCCAATATCTTGGCATAGGCCGTGCTGGGAACACCTGCATTGGCAAAACTTGCCAGCATGGTATCAGGCGCCAACGCCAGCGGCGGTGTGTTCAGCATCTTTTCGCCGTAGCCAGCCAACGCGCCGACTGGCAGATCGCCCATGGTCAACAGGCGAATAGTCGCAACCAGCCCCGCATGTTCCAAAACCGGGATCAAGGGATCGCGCGCCATGGACCGGGCCTGTTCCACCAAAGCGGCCCCGGCGGCGGCCTGCGGGCCATTTTGCGCGTCAAACAGGCTGCGCGACAACACGATCACATCGCCGGGCAAGTGCAGCGCGGGGCTTGGGCCTTCGCGCACCGCAAGCAAAATCGGGGTATTGGCGGGGCCAAAAAGGCGTTCAGACAGCTCTGCCAGTGCCTTTTGGCCCAAGGGATGCGCACAAGGTGCGCCTGTAATGCGGATCACGTCGCGCAGCGCCATCTCGCCGATTTCGGCGCGTTTTGCAGCAGGCACCACGGCGGCGGTGTGTTTGATCAATGCCCCCGGAAGCCAGAACACCCCAAGCCCAAGCACAGCAAGCGTGGCCGTGGCAATAAGTGTGCCGCGCAACCGCCCGGGTCTGGGCCTGCGTGTGGCCAGTGCCTCCTGCACCTTTTCAAGTGCGGCAATCATATCTTCATCGTCTAATTCAAGCGTTTCAGCTGCATCATGTCCGGGGGCAAATATAGCGGGCAAACCACCCGGATTGCGGCGTTCCAAAGCGGGAAGTGACCAATGCGAAAGGGCAAGATCGGTTTTCGGGTCAGATAAAACCAGCGATACTGAGCCGAAACTGACCACCACATTGCGGCGTTGATCCTGCGGCGCCTCGCGCCACAGGCCGGGGCTTTCCAGCTTTTGATACTTATTTAATGCGGTCATGGGGCAATCTGATAAACTTATCCCGCTGCTTTATACGACCAAACACCCTACCACAATCATCTGGCCGTCTTTGGCGGCCAACATCGCCAGAAGAATGTCGTTTTTCAAGGCGCATCTGCGGAACTGCGCAGCGCAAATTAAATTAATGCCATATGAAGGAACCTGCCCATGCCCGTTGCCCAAGATCGCACGCTTACCGCCGCTGGGGCGATTTTGGTCTATGCTTTGTTGATTGCCTATGCGGATAATTACGTGCGGGTCATAGCCGCAGAAGGCGGACTTTGGCAGTTTCACGCGACGCGTTCGGTTATTGCGATTGCCCTTATTTACGCGTTGGCCCGCTTGGCGGGGCGGCGGTTGCAACCCGTTTCATGGGGCGCGGTGATGGCGCGGTCTGCAATACACGGCGTGGCGATGTTGATCTATTTTGGCTGTTTGGCGTTTTTGCCTGTGGCGCAGGTGGCGGCGGGGTTGTTCACCGCGCCGATATTTGTGTTGCTGATTTCGCGCTTTGCCTATGGCCACCGCATCGGGCCTTGGCGGATTTTCGCGGTTGCGATTGGGTTTATCGGAGTTGTGCTGGTGCTTGGCCCCACGGCAATGGCGGGGGCGACTTTGGCCGCACTACTGCCAGTTCTGGCCGGGGCTTTGTATGCGATGGGCAACGTGGCCACGCGGGAATGGTGCGGCCCGGAAAGCGCCGAAACGTTGCTTACAGGGTTTTTTGCGGCGCTGGGTTTGTTTGGTGCAATCGGTTTGGTGGTTCTGGCCGTGGTGCCGGTTGCTGTGCCTGCGGGGGCTGACGGGTTTATTCAACGCGGATGGGTGCAACCATCGGCCACCTTCCTGTTTTGGGTCACAATTCAATCGGTGATTTCCGTGGTGGGGGTGGGCCTGATGATCAAGGCCTATCAGATTGCAGAGGCCAGCCGGGTATCGGTGTTTGAATATATCATTCTGCCAGCATCGGCGCTGTGGGGATGGTTTATCTGGGCAGAAGTGCCCTCCGGGCAGGCGGTATTTGGTATGGCCCTGATCACCGCAGCAGGAACGATGATTGCAATTCGGGCGCGTCAGTCTGTGGTGGTGTGAACTGCAACGGCGTCGCGCCAGTGTCTGCGGCACAAGGAAACATAGGTTTCATTGCCGCCGATCTGTACCTGTTCGCCGTCGCGCAATGCGCGTCCATCCGGCCCTTTGCGCACCACCATAGTGGCTTTCTTGCCGCAAAAACAGATGGTTCTGACTTCGCGCATCTCGTCCGCCCACGCCAAAAGTGCGGCAGAACCGGGGAATAATTCGCCGCGGAAATCAACCCGCAAGCCATAGCACATGATCGGTACACCCAGATCATCCACCGCGCAGGCCAGTTGCCAAACCTGCGCCTTGGTCAGAAACTGTGCTTCGTCAATGAAAACGCAAGCCACCGGGCCAACTGCAAAACGCTTGGCGAGTTTGGCAAACAAATCCTCACCGGGGGCGAAAGTATCAGCAGCCTCACCGATGCCAATGCGGCTGGCGATACGGCCGTCACCAGCGCGATGATCGAACTGCGCGGTGATCAGATACGTCGCCATGCCGCCTTCGCGGTAATTGTGCGACGCCTGCAACAGCAAGGTCGATTTGCCCGCATTCATGGTGGAAAAGTGGAAATACAGCTTGGCCATGCGGTGCAGATAGCAGGTGCCTTGCAGGGCTGGCAAGCAAGTTTGGCTGGAAATCCGCTGGCCCTTGGTGGCGTACGGCGCACAAATAGGCAGGCGCCGGGATGGCGGTTTGCCTGTCAAACAAGGCAAGACCCGCAGAGACCAGAACCCCCGGTCTCTGCATCAATCTCTACCTACCAGACACAAATTCGACAGCCCGCCGCACGGCAAAGGAAACAACAATGACCATCCCTGTTAGGACTTGTGCACGGCGGACTTTCACCCACGTCGGCGCTGGGGACGCCAACAACTTGTTACTGTCCGGGTTGCCCTGAACTGGAATATGAATGACAAGTTCCATGTCAAAGATTAATGGGAAAAGAAGGCGAGTTTTCCCCGAAATCTGGGGTTGTTATCTGGGGCAGGCATATGAGCGTTGATGGCTATCTGAAGAAGCACACCGAAGCCTTGGTCAAGGACGTGGGAATCGAGGCGGCCTGCGCGCTAACGGGCAAATCCAAGGCCACTTTGGGTCGGTATTATTCCGATGCGGGGGAACATGATGACCGGTTTATGCCGATTGATGTGGTGGCCGCCCTAGAGGCGGCGGCGCGGTTTCCACATGTCACCAGCGCTTTGGCAGACCTGCGCGGCATCACGATGTCTTATGATATGGAGCGGCGAAATTCGGCATCAACGGGCATCAACCAGGATGTTGTATTGCTTGCGCAGAGGTTTGCACAATTGATGGCGGAATATGGTGCCGCGATTGGCGACGGCGTAATTTCGGTGAACGAGGCCAAGCGGTTGTTGCGGGAAACCCTTGCTATTCAACAGGTTCTGCTGGAAATGAAGCTGAACTTGGAAGAAGAATCGAACTGACGGAATTGGTTAACATAAGGTAAATTAGGCCCGCCTTTTGCAAGGCGGGCCTTTGTTTTAGACTGATGCCGTTTTCGGGCGGCTTTGGCCAGAATGACGCACCGATTTGCGTGGCGCGTTTTGCCCACCGTCTGGCCGATTTGACGGCTTTGCCGCTGGTTTCCCGGCGAAACGGTTTTGGCCCGCCACCCCTGCTGGCTTAGAAGCCGCAGGTTTTGGACCTGCCGATTTTTGACCGCTGCGCGCTTGCGTGCCTTTTGGCTGCTGACGCCCGCCGCGGTTCTGGTTAGACTTTGCCGCCGCAGAAACCGCCTCGCCCGCCCATGGCGCGCCACCAATCACGGGAAGCGGCGTTTTCAGCATTTTTTCAATCGCCTTGAACTCATCCATTTCCGCAGGGGCGCAGAACGCAATCGCTTTGCCTTCGGCCCCGGCCCGTGCAGTACGGCCGATCCGGTGCACATAGTTTTCTGGCACATTCGGCATGTCATAGTTGTAAACGTGGCGCACGCCCGGAATATCAATGCCGCGTGCTGCAACATCAGTGGCTACCAGCACATCAAGTTTTGCCTCGCGGAAATCAGTCAGCGTGCGGTCGCGTTGATTCTGGCTTTTATTGCCATGGATCGACCCCGCACTAAAGCCCCAAGAAACCAGCAATTTCATAAGCTTTTCAGAGCCATGCTTGGTGCGGCCAAAGACAAGCGCCTGTTCACCCTGGTGGCCCTTGAGGTAGGTTTCCAACAGTTTGGCCTTGTCACCCTGCGGGATGAAATGCACGGCTTGGGTGATTTTTTCAATCGGCTTGCCGGGGGGGGCCACTTGCACCTTGATGGCATTGCGCAGGTAGGTATCAGCCAGATCCTCGATCAATTTTGGCATGGTGGCCGAGAAAAGAAGTGTCTGTCTTTTCAACGGGATGTGCTTGGCGATTTTCTTCAGAGCATGGATGAAACCCATGTCGAGCATCTGATCCGCCTCATCCAGCACAAGGTAGCCGCAATGCTCAAGATTAACGGCGTTGCGTTCCAGCAGGTCGATCAACCGACCCGGCGTTGCAACCAGCACATCGGTGCCTTTGGCAAGGCGTTCGGTTTGGCGGAAAATCGACTGGCCACCAGTTACGGTATGCACTTTGCACGACGTGCCTTTGGTAAAAACCTCAAGGTTTACAGCGATTTGCGCCACCAATTCGCGGGTTGGGGCCAAGATCAGCGCACGCACGTTGCGCGGGCCGGGCGGGTGGCCAATATCCAGCAGGCGGTGCAGCAGAGGCAAGCCGAAGGCGGCAGTCTTGCCGGTACCGGTTTGCGCCAGACCCATCAGATCACGGCCCGCCATGATATGCGGGATCGCCTGCACCTGAATAGGTGTTGGTGTGGTGATGGTGGTTTTAGCCAATGTTGCCAGTATCTTGGGCGATAGGCCAAGGTCTGCAAAAGTCGTCATAATAGTCTTTCCGGCGGCCACATGCCGCCTGTCCGGCCCCGCATCCGCAGGCCCGGCAGTGGGAAGCGCCGCCTGCCTCGTACCCTGCACATGCCGGGTACCGTAGGAAGCGCGGAACCCCTGCGTGCGGTGGGAACCAATGTCGGGGCCTTACACATGCTCACGCGGCACGGGCTCTCCGATATTGGGCAGATGGGGTATTTGGGGCGATATGTCAAGCGTGCTTATGCCGTGCTTTATCCGTGCATACGCATGATGCACCGGATTTTAAGCAATTTTCGGCAGGCTATGGCAAAGGAGATTGCCATGGATTTGAAGAATATGAACCGCAAGCAGCGTGAGAATTATTACTACTTGTTCGATGTGATGCAGCGGCTGGAATGGGATTTTCACCACCATATCGAGGCGACGGATCACATCCCGCATGCATGGCATGACATCGCCAAACAGAAAACTGCGAAATCCAAAGTGCATCTGACCATGCGGGTGGACGAAGATGTTGTGCGGTTTTTCAAATCCATGGGGGCGGGGCATCTGGTGCGAATGAACGATGTGCTGCGCACCTTCATGCACGCGCGGCTGGCAGGCGTTCTGCGCGGGGCCGATACGATAGATTATTACCGGCGGTCGTTCGAGGTGAAGCCGAAGGAGCGGCCGATGTGGGGCGACGTGGGGCGGGGGTTTGGGAAGCTGCCGGAGGCGACAGAGGAGGAGCGGGAATGGGAGCGGTTTGACCGGGGGAGGGAG
>JACMNW010000094.1 GCA_014378345.1 Pseudorhodobacter sp.
CCATTGCAAGGGCATTAACCGTGCCCGCCCCGGTGATGACTACGCGGTGCATTTCAATTTTTGGGCAATAAAACCATCAACTGCAGCAATAATCGCCGCAACGGATGACATATCAAAATCGGGTTTTTCGGGGGTATTGGCATTGAAAGGAACCGATATTTCAAAAGCATCTTCCAGCGCAAAAATCATTTCAACCAGCGCTAAACTACTGAAACCAAGGCCATCCAGCCTGCTGTCGATATGCACATCCTTTAAGTCAAGTTGCGCCTGCTGCGCGATAATTGTTATCACCTGACCTGCAACATCAACCGTCATTTTCTGTCCGTCGCGGGCGCGCATTCGGGCCTCCCTTGGCGTTCACTTCTTTCAGCGATGCTTCCAGCGACGCCACACGCAGTGCCAGTCGCGGCAGACGGCGCAGCGCTTTTTGCAGTTCAATATGGGTATCCATTTTTAGCGCAGGATAACCAAGCAACACCCGCCCTGCGGGGGCATTTGTCAAAATCAGTGTGCCGCCGCCGGCAATCACATCATCGCCAATGAAGATGTTGTCAGAAACGCCAACCTTGCCGCCCAGTACCACCCGATTGCCGATCTTGACAGACCCCGCAACGCCAACCAAGCCACACAACAAACAATCTTGCCCGATTTGCACATTGTGGGCGATGTGCACCAAATTATCCAGTTTGGTACCAGATCCAATGACAGTGTCCCGTATGGTACCGCGATCAATGCAGGAATTGGATCCGATCTCGACATCGTGGCCGATTTGAACTGATCCCAAGGAATGGATGCGCGCCCAGCTTTGGTTTCGGATTTCATGCGATTTACCAAGGGTTTCGCGAATTTCCTCCACCCCAGATTTTTCCGGCGTGACAAAAGAAAATCCGTCCGATCCAACCACGGCACCCGGTTGGCAAATAAAACGGTCCCCAATTACAACGCGCGCCCCGATGCGTGCGCCCTCCAGGATCAGGGCATTTGCCCCTATCTGCGCGCCCTGTGCTATGGACACGTGCGATCCGATCCGCGCACCTTCGCCAATGGAAACCCCAGCCCCAATACTTACGAATGGGCCAATGGCCGCACCCATGCCAATGACGGCGGTGGGGTCAACCAAAGCCAAAGGGTGAATGCCGGGCGCAATTGCCGGACCAGCATCAAGATGCTGCGTCAAAGCGGCCATCGCAACCCGCGACCTTGGCGCAAAAATTGCGGCCTTAAGCCCAAACGACTGCCAATCAGCCCCAACCCAAAGAACAGCGGCCTGCGCTTTGCCCAATAAAAGGCCATCTGCGTAACGCGGATCCATCGCAAGCGCCAAATCGTTTGGACCCGCGGTCGATGGCTCGGATGCATGATCAATCAAGATATCCAGATCACCGGCTGCCTGCGCCCCGAGGGCAGCCACGATGTCGCGCAAACGGTGAGCCATGGATTACCTCAAAGTTCTGTGGCGTCGCATTGCCGAAACCCCATGCCCAACATTTACCCTTGAATGCCGGTCAATGCCACCCCGGCGGCTGACAGAGCGTCATAGATCAAGGCATCCCGGCCATAGACATCACGACGGTAGGTCATTTTGCCTTTGGCGGATGGGTAGGCCGTAAAATAAACCAAATGCACCGGCACCGGCTTGTCTAATTTCAAAGAGGCCTCGCGGCCTGTTGCCAGATAGCGCGCAAATTCTCCGGTCGGATCATTTGTTTGAACGGCAAGCAATGCGTGGGCAAAGTCCACCGGGTCGCCAAGGCGAATGCAGCCATGGCTGAAATCACGCACCTCTTGGGCAAACAACGATTTTGACGGCGTGTCGTGCAAATAGATGTTGTAAGGATTCGGAAACATGAATTTCACCAGGCCCAAGGCGTTGTCCTCAGATGGGGCCTGCCGCATGGAAAAAGGAAAATTCTTTGCGGTATATGCGGCAAAGTTAATCGCGCCGCGCGGCACAATGCGGCCGTTTCTGTCGATGATATTCAACTGTCCCGCAGCATTTGGGTTGCGCTGCAACAGTGGCAGATATTCCTTGGTGGTGATCGACCGGGGTACATTCCACGACGGATTGACGACCATAAATTCGATTTGATCCGAAAATTCCGGAGTGCGCCGATCAGCCGAGTTTTTACCAATGACCGACCGGGTCGCGAACGTAACCTTGCCGTGATCAATGATTTTTGCGCTAAAGTCAGTCAGATTGACCCAAACGTAGCGATCCCCAAGATCAGTGTTCAACCATCGCATGCGTTCCATTGCGACGGTTACAGACTTCAACCGATCGTCCGGCCGAACGTTTATCTGTGCAATGGTGCTTTCATTTGCTATTCCAGTAGGTTCCAAACCAACATTAATCTGAAATTGCCGCACAGCATCCTGCAGTGCGGCATCATAGGTCTGGGTGGATGTCGCACGCAGATAGCCAAGTGCTATCATACGGTTACGCAGCTGCACGACCGCGCTTCCTGTGGCGCCAATGTCCAACGACGCCCGGTCTATTTCGCTGCCCCATTCACCCGTGGCAATGATGGATTGAAGCTTGATCTTTTCTTTCATCAACAGGGCATAGGCGGGCGCCTTGGGCGGCAGATTTCGCAAAAAATCCAACGGATTTTCGCTGTTCATCGCAGCCAGATTTGCCAAAGGGTTCAAAACGCTGACTTCGCGCACGATGCCTGCATCTACTTTTGATGGCACCAGCACACCAGAATGGACGTCATGCGAATAATCAAGGAAGGCACGGGTCATCATGACCTCCAGGCGGCCAATATCCCCTTCGGTGCGAGCACTGGTAAAGGCCAAACGAAGCGCGTCGGCATCATATCGCACAACCGGAAGGCCGTGATCAGCGGCTTTTTCCAACACCGTCAATAACGCATTGCGCCGAACAGCATCATCCGGACCTGTCCAGAGTGTATCGTAGGCCTGCGACCTGTACCAACCGGCTATAACATCATCTAACGCGGCGGATTCCGCGACAGCCTGCCTAAATGCAGTGGTTTGCGCCACAACCGGGCTGGCAAACCAGCCGCAGGCCACAACCATACAAAAAGCACTGCCAATTCGACGGGCAAGCCCGCGTCGAGACACAACAAAATTCATACAATCCTCAAGTTTAACTGGCATTGGAATCTAGCGCCCGATGTTGGCTAAAAAACGACGCCTGTCCATGCACAACTTAGTCAGTATTGGTTCGGAATATCTTAATTATGCTTGATCTGCAGACACATAACAACCACAGGTTTAAATACGTCAGTTTGGCCACCTTAAGCAATTTTTTGCCTATTGTCCTTGAAATAGCCACACGCAGGCAATCTTGGCTTGGGCTTAGATTCGGTTTATGCCATAAGGACCTGTGTCTGGGGACATGTAGATAGATGGAGCCGCCAAAAAGGTGGTCCACCACGAGGGACGGGGCGAATGTCAGAATGACAGATACAACATTTTCGATGGTGTCTCGGCGTGGCATTTTAGGGGCATTTGCAGCAACTGCTTTGATTGCAGCCCCTACATATAGCAACGCATTTGGGCTACTGAAAGGTGCGGGCGACATTCGCCACATCAAGATGTACTCGGGGCGCACAGGTGAATCCATCAACTCGATTTACTGGATCGAGGGTGAATATATCCCGGAAGTTCTGAAAGAAATCAATCACTTCATGCGTGACTGGCGATCTGACGAAGCCATCAAAATCGATCCTCGCAACATGGACATTCTGGCGGCAGCACACCGTTTGATGGATGTCAGTGAACCCTACATGCTTTTGTCGGGGTATCGCAGCCCGGCGACCAATGCGATGCTTCGGTCGCATTCACGCGGTGTGGCAAAACACTCGCTTCACATGAAGGGTCAGGCCGCAGATTTACGCCTTGAGTCCCGGTCGGTTGGACAGATGGCTAAGGCAGCCACTGCCTGTGCGTCCGGGGGTGTGGGGCGGTATTCGCGGTCAAACTTCGTGCATATGGACTGTGGTCCCGTCCGCAGCTGGGGCGGCTGAACTTCTTCGGTCATTCAAATTTTAAGAACAAACGAGGGTGCCCTGTGGCGCCTTTTTTTGTATTTCGCAAGTCACAACTGTTTCCAATGGGTAATCAATCCAGTGTAGGATCCGCCCCACGGTCCAGTTTACCCTTGAACCCCATCGCCACCACAAATTTCTCGGAACTATCGGCCCGCGAAGCTGGTGGTTTGACATTTGCGACTTTGGTGAAGTTCTTTTTCAACATGTTTTGCATGCCAATTTCAGCACCACCCGCCAGAACTTTGGCAACAAAAGTGCCGCCCTCTTCCAAAACATCGAAAGCAAACTCAATCGCTGCTTCGCACAGCGCCATAATACGCAAGTGATCCGTGCCCTTATGCCCCGACGATGCCGCCGCCATATCAGACAGCACAACATCGGCTGTCCCCCCAAGCCAATCCTTGACGCGTTGATCAGCACCTTCTTCCAGAAAATCCAACTGATGCAGCTGTGCACCGGCAATCGGTTCTATCTCTTGCAAATCAACGCCCAGAACGGTGCCAACCGGTTTCGATTTACGATCCGACAGCGCGTTCACCCGCACAACCGCAACCTGGCACCACCCACCGGGCGCACAGCCAAGATCCACCACCCGCGCGCCGGGTTTGAAAAAGCCGTACTTATCGTCCAGCTCCAGAATTTTATACGCCGCCCTGCCCCGATATCCCTCGCGCTTGGCG
>JACMNW010000095.1 GCA_014378345.1 Pseudorhodobacter sp.
CCACGCTATGCTTGAGGGCAACAGTGGCGATGCCGTGCAGCAAGCGATGCGGATCATCTGCGCTATGGCGGCCAATCAGGGCGCTGTGCGGCTGACCAGCGTCACCCAGGCCCATATCGACGGTTGCATTTATGCCAGCCCGGCCAACCTGACATTCGCCGAAAAGATGGCCGATATGGGGGCGCGGGTTTGCGTGCCAACCACGATGAACGCCATTTCGGTGGACCGTGCAAATTGGCAAACTCAGGGCGTTCCGCCATCGTTCGGCCTGCCTGCGGCGCGGCTGGCCGATGCCTATGTGCGGATGGGCTGCCAGCCGAGTTTCACCTGTTCGCCTTACCTTTTGGAAACCGCCCCATCGAAGGGCGAAAACATCGCTTGGGCGGAATCCAATGCGGTGATTTTTGCCAATACTGTGTTGGGTGCGCGCACTGCCAAACACCCGGATTTTCTGGATCTGTGCATTGCCTTGACGGGCCGCGCACCGCTGGCCGGGGTTTATCTGGACGGCCCCCGCAAAGCCCGCCGTATTGTCGATGTTGAACTGCCAGATGGTATCGACGATGCGTTTTGGCCCCTGATCGGTTATCTCGCAGGCCACCGCGCGCCCGATTGTATTCCGCTTTTGCGGGGATTGGCTGCGGCAGGGCCGACCTGCGATGACTTAAAGGCGCTGTGCGCCGCGTTTGGCACAACGTCTGCAGCGCCCATGCTGCACATTGACGGGGTGACGCCTGAGGCAGAGGGCGCGGCCTTGCCGGACGCAAGCCATGTGACAATCTCCCGCGCCGATATGCGCGATGCGTGGCGCATGTTGAACGCTGGCCCCGAGGCGGTGGAACTGGTGGCTCTGGGCAGCCCGCATTATTCGCTGACGGAATGCGAAGCGTTGGCGGGGGCGCTTGCGGGCCGCACACGCCACCCTGACACCCAAGTGATCGCCACCGCAGGGCGACAGGTGATCGTGGCGGCGCAGGCCAACGGCACGCTGAACCTGCTGCACCAAAGCGGCGTGCAGGTGCTGCCCGATATTTGCTGGTGTTCCATATCCGAGCCGGTGTTCCCGCCGCAAACCCGCGCGCTGATGACCAATTCCGGCAAATACGCCCATTACGGGCCCGGCCTAAGCGGCCGCGCCGTGCGATTTGGCAGTCTGGCCGACTGTATAGAAGCGGCGCTGACGGGCCGGGTGCCGGTCAGGTTGCCAAAATGGTTGGAGTGATGGGATTCTAACGATCCGACCATGCCGCCAAACTGGCTTGCGTCCCGCCGTGACTTCATTTCTGTCACCTGATGCCGGGCGTTAAATAAGCTGAAAATGGGTATCGATGAAACAAGTAACCGTCTTATCTAAGGTACATGGATCCTAAACCATTGTTAAATTGTATATTTTTGGTGTCATGTATTTGCCCAACCGCCGTCGATCACATGCGCCACCCCGGTGGTATACGCACTTTCGTCACTGGCCAGATACACCACCAATGCAGCAATCTCGTCAGCGCGGCCAAGGCGGCCTATCGGCTGGCGGGCGATAAACGCAGCTTTCGCTGCATCATAATCACCAGTATCGCGCAGGCGTTGTTCCAGCGACGGGCTTTCCACCGTGCCCGGACAGATTGCATTGGCGCGAATGCCGCGGGTGATGAAATCGGCGGCGATGGATTTGGTCAGCCCGATCACCCCCGCTTTGGTGGCACCATAGACAAACCGATTGGGGGCCGCGATCACCGATGACGCAACCGATGCCATGTTGATGATCGACCCCGCCCCCTGCCCCAGCATGCCCGGCAGAAACGCCCGGCACATTCGGTACATCGCCGTCATGTTCAGGCTAACGCTGAACGCCCATTGATCTTCGTCACAGTCCAGAATGCTGCCCGCCGCCACAAACCCCGCGCAGTTAAACAACACGTTCACCGGCCCCGCCACCAGAACCGCCGCTGCGATTGAGGCCGGATCGCGCACATCCAGCACAAAGGTTTGCACCCCCTCCGCCGCCAGTTCGGCCAAAGCCTGCGCGTTCACGTCGGTGGCAATCACCGCAGCCCCTTCACGCGCCATCGCAAGCGCCGACGCCCGCCCGATGCCCTGTCCCGCCGCCGTGATCAGTGCCGTTTTTCCGGTAAGTCTTCCCATTTTATTCCCAATCCATTCATGTTTTCAGATGCGGCTTGGCCGACAGACAGGTTGGCCCGACTTGCGCGATCCTTTTGCCGGAACAAATGTGTCAGATCAGGGTGAATTTTGAGCCGGAAACCGCAGCCCGGTTGATGGCGTCGAAATCCCAGGCAATGCCAAGGCCGGGGGCGTCGGACGGGATGGCATGGCCATTCTCAATCCGCATCGGCTCGGTGGTCAGGCTGTCAATCTGCGGAATATATTCGACCCAGCGCGCATTGGGCACGGCGGCACAAAGCGAGACATGCAGTTCCATCAGAAAATGCGGGCAAACGGGCACGTTGAAGCTTTCGGCCAGATGCGCAACCTTCAACCATGGCGTGATGCCGCCGATCCGTGCCACATCGACCTGCACGATGGAACAGGCCCCGCGTTGCAGATATTCCCGAAAATGCTGCGGCGAATACAGGCTTTCGCCCACCGCCACCGGCAGGGTGGTGCTTTCGGACAGGCGTTGATGGCCGAACAAATCGTCAGCGGGCAGCGGTTCCTCAAGCCAGGCGATATCCAGCGGCGTCAGACAGCGGGCGCGCCTGATCGCCTCATCCACGGTAAAGCGTTGGTTGGCATCGGTCATAATCTCGTACGCGGGGCCGACAGCATCGCGCACAGCGGAAATGCGCGCCACGTCTTCGGACACATGCGGACGGCCGATCTTGATCTTTGATCCGCCAAAACCCAATGCCTTGGCGCGCAGGGCATCCTCGACCAGTTCGGCCGTGTCGATATGCAGCCAGCCGCCTTCGGTGGTATAAAGCGGGATACGCGACTGCGCCCCGCCTGCCATCCGGTGCAGGGGTTCATTTGCGCGGCGACATTTCAGATCCCACAAGGCCGTATCAATCGCCGCCAGCGCCAGCGAGGTGATGGCCCCCACCGATGTTGCATGCGTCATGAACAGCAGGTCGCGCCATATCCGTTCGATCTCGGACGCCTCGCGCCCGATCAGCGCCGGCGCAAGAGTGTGCTGCAACAAAGACATGATCGCCGGGCCACCGGTGCCGATGGTATAGCTGTAACCCGTGCCGACCACGCCATCGGTATCGGTAATCCGCAGGATCGGCGTTTCCTGACAGATAAACGACTGGATGGCATCGGTGCGCTTTACCGCTGGCACCAGATCGACCATCAAGGCCTCGACGCGGGTAATCTTTGCCATATGCCCTCCTCAGGCCGCAGCATGGTTGTGAATGAAACCCATGATGGCCTTCGACACGGCGTCATAGTTGCGGTCGTTTTCGACCTCACCCTTGATGCGGTAGCCGTCCATCACCAGAATCCGGTCGGCGACATCCACCATTTCGGGCATGTCCGAGGTGATCAGCAGCACCGCCGTGCCCTGCTCGGCCAATTCGTGGATCAGATCATGCAGATAGGCTTTGGTCTTGATGTCGATGCCCACGGACGGCTCGTCGATGATCAGCAGTTTCACGCCCGCTGCGATCCATTTCGCGACCGAAACCTTTTGCTGATTGCCGCCCGACAGATTGCCGATGGTCTGATAGACCGAGGGGGTCTTCAACTCCAGCCGCTGCAAAACCGGCGCGACTTTGGCGTTGACCGTGCTGTCACGCAAAAAACCCATGCGGTTGGCAAGCTTGCTCCACAGCGTGATGCCGCTGTTGGCCAACACCGAATGCAGCAGGATCAAGCCCTCTTGCTTGCGGTCCTCAGAGACATAGCCAATGCCATGCTGGTGCAAGGCTTGCGCCACCGAGGTGATGTGAACGGGCTTGCCTGCAACCTTGACCTCGCCACCCAGTTGCCTTGACAGCCCCAGAATGGCGCGGGCCAGTTCGCTGCGCCCCGCACCGACAAGGCCATAAAGCCCGACGATTTCACCCGGTCGCACCGAAAGGCTGATATCGCGGTGGCCCGCGCCAGAGGCGTAGCCGGTCAATTGCAGATAGGGCGGCACGTCTGGCTGCGCACGCGGCGCGCGTTTGGTGATCCGTTCCGCGCGGCCGATCATCATCTGCACCACATCCGCGCGGCTAAGCGTGGTCAAATCCGCAGAGTCGCAGGCATTGACACCGTCGCGCAGCACCGTCACGCGGTCGCAGATGTCGAACACCTCTTCCAGCTTGTGGCTGACAAAACCAATCGCCACCCCGTCATTGCGCAACCGGCGCAGGATACGGAACAGCACGGTGGATTCGTTTGGGGTCAGTGATGCCGTCGGCTCATCCAGCAGCAGGACGCGCGAATGCAGCGACAAGGCCTTGCCGATTTCCACCAGTTGCATCTGCGCCACCGACAGCCGCGAGACGATGGTGCGGGGGTCAACCTCCAGGTCAAGCAATTTAAGCCAGGTCTCGGCCTCGCGGTGGATCGCGGCGTAATCGACACGCGACAAGGCGCTGGCACCCAACCGGTCAAGCATGATGTTTTCGCCCACCGAAAACCGCGTCACCAGATTGCGTTCCTGATGCACAACACCAAGTCCGCCTGCCGCCGCCTGCCGCAGATTGGCAAAGCGCACAGGCTTGCCATTCATCATGACACTGCCGGAATCGGGTGGGTATATTCCGGTGATGATCTTGATCAAAGTTGATTTGCCCGCACCATTTTCGCCCAAAAGCGCGTGCACTGACCCTGCCGCAATCGTCATTGAAACATTGTTCAGCGCCTTCACGCCGGGAAAAGACTTGCTGACTTTTGATACCTGCAACGCGGTCATGCGCCTGTTCCCCGTGCCTGAAGCCTTGCTACGCGCACCTCGCGAAGGCGGTTGATGGCAACTGCCCAAAGGATCAGCACACCAAGCACAATTTGCACCACGAAGGGGTCGATGTTGAACATCACCAGCCCTTGGGTGATGATGGCGATGATGACGACGCCAAAGAAGGTGCCACCAACCGATACCCGCCCGCCGCTAAGGACGGCCCCCCCGATAACGGGGGCAGCAAAGGATGAAATCAGCCAGTCATCGCCAATTGATGGGTGGCCGATTTGCAGCTTGGCCACCAGCATCACGCCCGCCACCGCCGCCAGCAGGCCGGACAGGGCATGCGCCCAGATGATCGTGGCCCGCGGGTCGATCCCCGACATCTCGGCGGCATGCGGGTTCGAGCCCATGGCCAAGATGTGCCGTCCGATCCGCATCCGGTTGAACAGATACCACATGCCAAAGCTGCAGATCACCATCGGCAGCACCAGCCACGGCAGCGGCCCCATCACCGATCCGGTGCCAAATGCCTTGACGCTGTCCGGCACGCCGTAGAATGGCTGCGCTTCGGTGATGCCAAGGTTGATGCCCTTGAAGATCTGCAACCCGGCCAGCGTGATGATGAAGGCCGAAATGGCGGTGCGCGCAATGATATAGCCGCCTGCCATGCCTGCCAGCACGCCGATGCCAAGCGCCAGCCCCAAGGCCAGCGGCACAGGCACGCCGAACCGCTCCATCACGCCTGCAAAACTGATCGCGACAAGCCCGCCGATTGATCCCAGCGCCAGGTTCATCTGGCCGATCCCGATGATCACCAATTGCCCAAGGGCGATGACCATATTCACCGAAATCGCCGACAGCAGCACAAAGATGTTGAAGGGCGACAAAAACGCAGGCTGCATCAGGCTGATGCCAATTACCCCAGCAAAGCTGACAATGCCCGGACCGATCCAGTCATTGTCAAAAGCCCGCGTCAGGCGGCTGTCTGTGTTGGCAGGGGCCGCCATCAGATCATTCCTTTGGTTTTAAGAAACTGTTGCCGGGCGCGGTCGGCCAACACGGCCAACAGCAGCATTGCGCCAAGGCTGGCCAAAATCCAGAATTCCCCGACCCGCATCAACAAAAGGCCCGACGTCATCACGTTGACAAAACCCGCGCCCAGCAGCGTGCCGATCACGGATACCCGCCCACCCGACAAAAGCGTGCCGCCCAGCACCGGGGCCAGAAACGCCGGAAGCAACCAGTCTTGCCCAAGGTGTCCGGCCATTGACGGCACGGAAGCCCCGGTGCGCGCAGTCACCAACAACCCGGCTATGGCGGCCAAAGCGCCTGTCAGCATGTGGCAGGCCATGATGACACGCCCGGTGCGGATGCCCGAAAGCTCTGCCGCACGCGGGTTTGCCCCGGCGGCCAGCATCTGGCGGCCCAATGTAGTCAGTTTGTAGAACGCCGCCAGAAACAGACACATCGCTATGGAAATTAGCAAAATCGGCGAAATGGTCTTGAAGAATTTCATCTTGCCAAAGGCCTGCACCTCGGGCGGCAGGCCGTTATAAGCGTTGGCCTTGGTCAGGAAAATCATGACGCCAAAAAAGATGCTCATGCTGGCAAGCGTGATGATGAAACTGTGCACGCCTGATTTCACCACGGTAAAGCCGTTGATGAAGCCAAGGCTTGCGCCGAACAACACTGCCATGGGGATTGCCAAATAGATCGGCAGCCCAAGGATTTGCACCAGCCAGCCGAAAGCCATCGCGCAACAGACCCCGATCGCGCCGACCGAAAGGTCAAGGCCGCCGGTAACAATCACCGCCATCATCGCCAGCCCGATCATGGTGTCGATGCCAATCTGACGCCCAATGGTGAACAGGCTGAAGGGCGATGTGAAGCCTTCGAGCGTGAGGGAGAAAACCAGCAGAGTACCGGCAATCAGCACCGCGAGGCCAAACTCGTTGCTTAGCAGCAATCGCAGACCGCCAGAAGTCCGGC
>JACMNW010000096.1 GCA_014378345.1 Pseudorhodobacter sp.
GCAAACCAACAAGGCCAAACTGGCGATGGACCTGTTTGATGCCATCCACACAGTGGATCGCCCGTCACTGGCCGAAAAGCTGGCGCGTTTGGCGCAAGACCGTGGGGCCTGCCCCGATCTGTTCGTGCAGGTGAACACCGGAGCGGAGCCGCAAAAGGCAGGCATCCTGCCCGCAGATGCCGATACTTTCGTAGCGTCCTGCCGCGCGATGGGTCTGCCGCTGGTGGGCCTGATGTGCATCCCGCCCGAAGATCAGCCATCGCCGCCGCATTTTGCCATGCTGGCAGGTATGGCCGCGCGCAATGGGTTATCCGGGTTATCAATGGGCATGAGCAGCGATTTTGAAGCCGCCATCGCGGCGGGTGCCACCCATATCCGGGTCGGGTCCGCGATTTTTGGTGATAGAATTTACGCCTGACCCGCCCCCCCCCACAAGGGGGAGAGAGTGCACTGCGCCCCTACCAACATGTTAATCTTCACAAAACCGCCGCTTCCCCTCCCCCCAGGGGTCAGGGGAGGGGGGAGTTTAAGTCAACCAGACCCGCCCATAAGGGGGCAGGGCAATAATCCCACCCGGCGTGGCAACTGGGGCATCCGACAGCGCGTCGTGCATCCCCGATACCCCCTGCGCCCGCGTCCATGCTTCCCCCAAATGCGCCCAGTTTTCGGTGAAATTATACAAGCACAACACCGTGCCCGTCGGGGCCACCCGCGCCACAGCAAAAACGCCGGGCTGATCCGTGCCCACAACACGCGTCGGCGTTGCTGCGTGCAAAGCAGACGTTGCCCGCCGGCGTTCAAGAATGTCGCGAACCCCCCGAAACACCCGTCCCGAGGGCGCATCATCGGTAGCCCGGCTTGCCGCCACGCCCCAATCCATCACGGGGCGGTGAATCCAGCGGCTGTCATGCGCGTGGTCAGGGTCGGTTCGGTAGCTGTAATCGTTTAACGTGGCCAATTCATCGCCCATATAAATCAACGGGATACCGCCAAACCCGGCAATCAGCGCGTGCCCCATCAAAATGCGCTGCACGGCCAGATCAACAGCACCTTCGTCGCCCGCCTCGGTTGCTTTTTCCAACCCCGCCAATGAGGCAAAACTGCCCGAAATACGCTTATCCCCGGTGGCAGGATTTTCCTGAAACAGTGTGCCTTCGGAAAACGATCCTGGAAAATCGCCTTCATAGAAATCCGACAGATAGTTGCGATGGGCGGCCCCGTTCATGCCCTTGGCCCAGGCATCCTCGTCCGTAATTGCCCAGCCGATATCATCATGGCAGCGGATATAGGTGGCGTAACTGGCGTTGGTTAGCCGGTCCGGGAAATGGCTGGCCAGAACATAGGTCATAAGCCCGGTATCGCGGGTGGCGAGTGCCCCCCAAAACTGCACCATCAGGGAATTGTGATAGGCAAGGTTGCCCTCTCGCCCGTCGTGCCGCCCGCGGCCAAGGTAGGGCAGCATTTCCGCCGGGGCCACAATCGCTTCGGCCAAATGAATAACCGCCGGGGCCGCGATCCGGCAACAGGCGCGCAGGGCCTGCAGCAGCATATGCACCTCCGGCTCTGATTGGCAGCGCGTGCCCATACGTTTCCACATGAACGCCACCGCATCCAGCCGCAGCACATCAACGCCCTTGTTGGCCAGATGCAACATGATCTTGGTGATTTCCAAAAACACCTGCGGATTGGCCCAGTTCAAATCCCATTGATGTTCATTAAACGTGGTCCAGACCCATTTGCTGAAATCGGGGTAGTAGGTGAAATTGCCCGGCGCATTGTCGGGGAACACTTCGACCAGTGTTCGGGAATACTGGTTCGGCAGATCCGGACTGTCATACATCAGGTAGTAATCCTGATGCACAGCGTCGCCCTTTGCCGCCTGAACCGCCCAATCATGTTCTTTTGCCGTGTGGTTCAGCACCAGATCAATGCACAAACTGATCCCGCGCTTGCGCAGCTCAGTCGCCACAAATTCAAAATCCGCCATTGTGCCGTAGGCGGGGTTGATGGCTGCGTAATCCATCACCGAATAGCCGCCGTCACTATCGCCGGGACGCGGTTTCAGGCAGGGCATGAAATGGACGTAGGTGATGCCCAAATCCTGCAGATAGTCCAGCTTGTCCAATAGCCCGCGCAGGGTGCCAGCAAAGCGATCAATGTAGAACACATAGCCCGCCATATCAGACCGAAGAAACCAATCCGGTTCCAGATCTCGCTTCAAATCCAACAGTTTCAAACCGGCGGGTCGGGCCGCCCAGGATTTGCGCAAAGCCTCTGTCAAGGATGCCTCAAACGCCGCATACCCGGCCTGCGCACCATACAGTGCCTCCAGCATCGGCCATAGATCGGGGGCCGATCTTGCCAGCCGCAACGCAAAAATCTCATCCTGTGCCCGCAGCGGTGTTTTGGCCATGGAATCCTCCCGTTCCCGGCCATGATTACGTGGTCCAAAGCGGTTTGGAAAGCGGCTTTAGCCGCGGATGATCAACCGGGTCGAATGCTTGATGCGCGGCGCAATCCAAGCCAAATCCGCCCGCGCAAACCCCACACAGCCCGCCGTTGGATGCCGAGGTTTGCGCCAGGCATGGATGAAAATCGCCGACCCCTTGCCGGGGGGCGCATAGGGCCAGTTCCAATCGGTGATCAGGATCAGGTCATATAGCAGGTCCGCGCGTCGCAGGCATTCATGGCCAAACCGGTGCGGCGTTTGCACCATCTGGTTATAGTCCGGGTCATCCGGGTCTTCGGACCAGAAATCACCCAATCCAATCGGTACCGCCCAATCTGCTGGCTTTACCATCCGGTCGGGGCGGTACAGCATGCCCACGATTTTATGCGTGCCAGTGGGAGTGCCGCCGTCACCTTCTCGCTTTTTGGCCGAAGGCACGACCCCACCGCGCCCAATGGAACAGGCAAATCGCCGCCCCATAAACCGTGCACCCCACGGGCCAACAACAATATCCCAAGCCTTCACAAAAGATGCCCCGATTTCGCGGCCTTTGTGGCCAGATACCCGGCATTCTGCGATGTTTGGCCCACATGTAGTGGCACCCGTTCCACCACCTGCAAACCGCATGCCTCCATCATCACCAGTTTTTTCGGATTATTCGTCATCAACCGAACCGCCCCGAACCCCATCTTGCACAAAATATCCGCGCCAATACGAAAATCCCGCTCGTCATCTTCAAACCCCAAGCGATGGTTTGCTTCTACCGTATCAAACCCCTGATCTTGCAACGAATAGGCCCGCATTTTGTTGGCCAGCCCGATCCCGCGCCCTTCCTGATTCAGATACAACAACACCCCCGCGCCTTCCGTCCCCATTTGCGCCAGCGCAGACCGCAACTGCGGCCCGCAATCGCATTTCAAACTGCCTAGGACATCGCCGGTAAAACACGCCGAATGCAGCCGCGCCAAAACGGGCTTTGTGCGGTCCGGTCGCCCAATTTCAATGGCATAGTGATCCTCGCCCCCATCCTCGGGACGGAAAATATGCACCCGCCCCGCATCAGATGCTGCCATCGGCAACCGTGCTGACACCACCGAATGCAAAGGTGACAGGCGCAGCAATTCTGGCCCCGCCTCATCCAACGTGAGCAGCGTCAAAGAGTTATCCCCAGCCAACACCAACCCATTTACAACAGGCACCACCAAAACCGCAGGCAACAAATGCGCCGATTTTGCCAACGCAATCGCCGCGCGGTGCAGATCAGAACTGCCATCGCGCAATGACTGGAACGGCCCCTTCATTGGTGATCGCAAATCATCCGCCGGGTCCGCCACGCTTCGCAGCCACGCGACATCGGCCCTCTCTGGCACGCCAATTCGTGCCAAATCACCATCATAGGCCCGCGCCTTCAGCGTTTCTGCCCGACGCGAGGTGATCACCAGCTCCGGCACACCGACCCCGCGCAATTCTGCCAGCCGTGCCCCATCCAACGCCTCTACCGCCACCACCATTGCAGTCACACCCGCGCCCACCAAAACCACCGGCACACCCATGCGCAAATCGCCCCGCGCACGGGCGATACGTTCAATGATGCTGGGGCCAAGGGTCATTATCGGTTTCTCCTGCCCCACTATCTAGGCAAACTTGAACAGAATTGAAACATATCCCCGCCCTGCGACACGTCCGCGTGAAAGATTGGTCACATATCTTGTCGAACCCGTTGTCTGCGCTCATGTCCAGATCACTGAAACCGGAGGACGACCATGGCAACCCTGCGAAAAATCCTTCTCGTCGATGACGACGATGATCTGCGCGAAGCGCTAAGCGAACAGCTGGTGATGACCGAAGACTTTGATGTATTCGAAGGCCGCACTGGTGCCGAGGGCATGGAAAAGGCGAAATCTTCGCATTACGACCTGATCATTCTTGATGTCGGCTTACCTGATACTGACGGGCGCGAGCTGTGCCGCCGGATGCGCAAGCAAGGCGTCAAATCGCCGATCCTGATGTTGACCGGGCATGATACCGATTCAGATACCATTCTTGGTCTGGATGCGGGCGCGAATGATTACGTCACCAAGCCGTTCAAGTTTCCGGTTCTATTGGCCCGCATTCGTGCGCAATTGCGCCAGCATGAACAATCTGAGGACGCGATTTTCCAGCTTGGTCCTTATACCTTCAAACCCGCCCAGAAAATGCTGGTGGACGAGAAGGAAAAAAAAATCCGCCTGACGGAAAAAGAAACCAATATTTTAAAGTTTCTCTACCGCGCCACCCAAGGCGTTGTCGCCCGCGATGTGCTGCTGCACGAGGTGTGGGGTTATAACGCCGGTGTCACCACCCACACGCTGGAAACCCACATCTACCGCCTGCGCCAGAAAATCGAACCCGATCCATCGAACGCGCGTTTGTTGGTGACCGAAAGCGGCGGCTACAGACTGGTTGCATAACCGTCCTGATCTTGCCGAATTGATTGGCCATACTTTTATCACGAGGCAGACCAAGCCGCAAAAAGCTCCCCTTGCTGTGTCGGGGTTATGGCACAGCACCCTCCCTGTTGGACCTGGCCGGGCCATGAGCCCGGCCTTTTTTTGACAATTGCGCAGAAAACCTTTTTTGGTTCACGCCGGCAGACTGTGGTGCGCGCGCAACGATTTCGCGCAATGTTTGCGCAAACGCAAAACGAATCCCTAACATCTGCAGGTTGTGCTATACGAAAGAGACCTCCCTGTTGGACTTGGCCCGGCGCTTTGCCGGGTCTTTTTTTGGCAAAACTCGCGGAATTTTCAACGTAAACCTGCCATCGAATTGCCCCATACAGTTGTAATCGTTATTTATCGCCGCCAAAGCTGCGCCAATAACGATACTTAACCTAACGGAGCATTCTATGCGTTTTACGTCCTTTGCCGCCCTTGTCTTTGCAACTGCTTTTGCCGCCCCCGCCTTCGCCAAGGATCTGGTGTTTGATCTAACCAACCACAGCTCTGCCAACCTGCAGGAATTATACGTGTCGGCCCCCGATACAGACGAATGGGGCGAAGATATCCTTGGGCGCGATGTTCTGGCCGTGGATGAGGCTGCCGATGTCACCATCCCGAATGGCACCGATACCTGCACCTTCGATTTGCGTTTTGTCATGGATACCGGCAACATTATCGAAGGCAGCGCAGATTTGTGCACCACCAATTCCTTCACCATCACAGACTGATGGCTAGAAACCCCTACGCTTGAGATCAGCTTCGGCAGGGCTTAGGCTCTGCCGATTGCATTTCATCACCCAAGGACGCTTGTTATGGCCTTTACCCTTGCCACCTGGAACATCAATTCCGTGCGCTTGCGCGAAGGTCTTGTTGCGCGCCTGATGGCGGATGAGGCCCCCGATATCCTGTGCCTGCAAGAATGCAAAAGCCCTGTCGAAAACATTCCCGTGACGCAGTTTCAGGCGCTTGGCTACCGCTACATGGTGGCGCGCGGGCAAAAGGGCTATAATGGTGTGGCCATCATTTCCAAGCTGCCGCTGATGGACGCGGGGGATCGCGATTTCGCCCAGATGGGCCACGCGCGGCATGTGGCGGCACGACTGGAAAATGGCATCACCATTCACAACTGCTACGTTCCTGCTGGCGGGGATATTCCAGATCGCGCGCAGAACGAAAAATTCGGCCAAAAGCTGGATTTCCTGACCGACCTGCGCGATTGGTGCCGCTGGGAAAAACCAGATCGCGCCATTCTGGTAGGTGACTTGAACATCGCCCCACGGGCCGATGATGTTTGGAACCACAAACAACTGCTGAAAATCGTTAGTCACACACCAATTGAGGTTGATCACCTCAATTCCGCGATGGAGGCGGGCGCATGGGTCGATATCACCCGCAAAGATATTTCCACTGGCCCCCTGTTCAGCTGGTGGTCCTACCGCTCCGCCGATTGGGATACCGCCGATAAAGGCCGCCGTTTGGATCATATCTGGGCCACCCCCGATATCGCATCCGCCGCTCACTCCAGCCGCATCCTGCGCCCTGCGCGCGGTTGGGAACAACCGTCCGACCATGTTCCTGTGTTCGCGACTTTTGATTTGTAGGGCGAGATTTTCGCCATTTGCCGTGCTGTCTTTGCGCAAATGGCGGAGAGTTGCATTGAACAAACGGTAAAATATCGACATGCTGTCTTATTTACAGGTCGAACACGGCATATCGGCCACCTTCGCGCGTGAGACTGCAGGCTAAGGCCTGACGCCAGGCGATATCCGCAAGGTCATTCCAGACAGAACTCTAACAAGGCGCATCGCAAAAGGGGCTATGCTAAAGCTGGATGAGGCTGGCGGCATCGCAAGCCTGATCTGCGAGGTTGATGCCGCCCGCCGTGTTTTCTGCGATGACCTACTGGCCGATGAATGGCTGCGCACCTTAAATCCAGAGAGGGACGATATCACCATTCATATGGCCCGCACCGTTCTGGGCGGCCGCGAGCATCAGATCGAGTCCGCCGTGGCAGGAGTTGGCGCAGACCAATTGACCAAGCGGTTGATCGTCAAAGGCATTGCGCCCGACGCCTTAGCGCAAATCCCTGGCGTTAAAGTGATCACCGCCCGCCCGGAAGGGATCGAGATTGAAACCCCGGTCTGCCAAGCTTTTATCGAGCTCGCGAAAACTCTGGCAGGGCAAGAGGCCAGTTTCGTCGAAATCGCGGGCAACGATGATATTCTGTACACGCGGGCGCGCCGCTTGTTCTGCCAGCAGGCTTGACCGAATGCTTACCCCACCTAGCAATTTGAGCCTGAACCAAAGGAAGAATGCGCTCCGCGCGGGGATATTTAAGCCAAAATGAAATCGCAGACGCAGCACCTTGCCCCTTGGCCTTTTCGTGCTGCACCCTCATATACAGTGCAAACATTTCCAGATGAGGACTGCGATGATCGGCTTTGGTGATACCACAACTGCGCCTGCCCCCGTGCCACCTGGCGATTTGATAAAAGACACCACCGAGGCCAGCTTCATGGCCGACGTGATTGAAATGAGCCAGACCGTGCCGGTGATCGTTGATTTTTGGGCCCCGTGGTGCGGCCCGTGCAAAACACTTGGTCCGGCCCTTGAAGCCGGTGTTAAGGGCGCTGGCGGCAAAGTGCGCATGGTAAAGATTGACGTCGATCAAAACCAACGCATCGCGGGCCAGTTGCGCATCCAATCCATTCCCATGGTCTATGCCTTCTGGAAAGGCCAGCCCGTTGATGGCTTTCAGGGGGCCGTGCCGGGGTCGGAGATTAAGGCCTTTGTTGACCGGGTGGCCGCACTAGCCGGGGATGGTGGGCTTGGTGAGGCACTGGTTGCCGCCGAAACGATGTTGGACGAAGGCGCATTTGCCGATGCCGCCGAAACCTTTGCTGCAATTTTGGGTGAAGATCCCGCCAATGCGGTTGCTTACGGCGGCCTTGCACGGACTCATTTGGCAATCGGCGAGATGGATCAGGCGCAAGCGCTTGTCGATGCTGCCCCCCCTGAAATGGCCAAGACCAAAGAAATCGAAGCCGTTCGCGCGCAGATTGAACTTGCCCGCCAAGCCGCCAATGCTGGACCGGAAGACGTGCTGCGTGGCGCGGTTGAGGCAGAACCCGACAACCTGCAAGCTCGCTTTGATCTGGCGCTTGCCCTGCATGCCGAAGGCCGCGTGGACGAAGCCGTTGATGCGCTACTAGAGCTGTTTCGCCGCGATCGGGAGTGGAACGATGGGGCCGCCAAGGCGCAACTGTTCACTATATTTGAGGCATTGAAGCCGCAAGACCCCATTGTTCTGAAAGGTCGTCGTAAACTTTCGTCAATGATATTTGCCTGACGCGCGATCCGTCCTAGATAAACATTCATGAAAAACATTGATCTTCCCGAAACAATTTCCGTCTTTCCACTGGCGGGCGCGTTGCTGTTGCCGCGCGCGAAATTGCCATTGCACTTGTTCGAGCCGCGTTATCTACAAATGCTCGAAGACGCGATGAAAACCAAACATCGCCTGATTGGCATGGTGCAACCGCGCGAAGTGCCGGGGTCAGCCGAAAAGCGCCTGCATTCCATTGGCTGCGCAGGCCGCCTGACCGGGTTTTCCGAAACCGAAGATGGGCGCTATATGATTACGCTTTCTGGCATTTCGCGGTTTCGCGTGCTGCAAGAAATCACCGGTTTCACCCCCTATCGCCGCTGCACCGTAGATTGGGGGCCGTTTGCGCGCGATCTTGGCGACACCGAAGAAGACAAGGGTTTTGATCGCGCGCCATTTTTGGCCACGTTGGGCCGCTATTTCCAGGCGATGGAACTTTCGACCGATTGGGGAAGTTTGAAAGAGGCAGACGCCGAATTGCTGATCAATTCCCTTTCCATGCTTTGCCCGTTCGAACCTGAGGATAAGCAAGCCCTGCTGGAAGCCCCGTCGCTGGAGACCCGCCGAGAAACGCTGGTGACTTTGTTTGAATTTTCCTTGCGCGGCGGAACGGGCAGTGAGGTGATGCAATGACAGATCCAACAAGCGCAGACCGCAAAATGTTAGAAGCCTTGGTGTGCCCAGTTACTCAAGGCCTGCTGAATTATGACGCTGACCGGCAAGAACTGGTATCCCGCGCCGCTGGTCTGGCTTTTCCCATCCGCGACGGTATCCCGATCATGCTGGTATCAGAGGCGCGGCAGGTCGATTGAAACGGTCCTCTCGCCCCTTCAAAGGCCCGGGCTTCGACAGTAAGGGCACACTGCTTTAATCGCGGCCCCGGCCTTCGCCGGGCAAAGTGGAGGCGGGAGGCACAATCAGATCGCCTGCCCAGCCAGCAACTTGGGCAAGTCCCCGGTCAAGCCTGCCGCCTGCCGAATGAATGTGCGCCGCAAGCCGGGGATGGCGTTCACAATTCCCAGCCCCAAATCACGCCCCGCCCGCAAAACCGGATTGTCATTTGAAAACAATCTGTTGATACTATCCATCCCCAGCGCCAATGCGGTTGCATCAAACCGTCGCCAGCGTTGATATCGGCTTAGTACATCAGACGCGCCGATATCTTCACCGCGCCGTGACGCTTCAATCAGCACCTGCGCCAGTGCTGCCACGTCACGCAGGCCAAGGTTCAACCCTTGCCCGGCAATCGGATGCACCCCATGCGCCGCATCGCCGACCAAAGCCAGCCGGGGTGCCACAAAACTTTGCGCCAAACTGAGCGACAGCGGATAAGTAAACCGACCCCCCGCCAATGAAATTTCCCCCAGAAAATCGCCAAACCGGGGGCGAAGTGCGTCCAGATACTCCCTATCCGGCAGGGCTTGAATGGCCACCGCCGCCGCCTCAGTTTCCGCCCAGACAATCGACGAGCGATACCCCCCATGCAGCGGCAAAATCGCCAGTGGTCCGGCAGGCATGAAAAACTGATGTGCAATGCCGTTATGCGGCAGGGTATGCTCTACTGCGGTGACCAATGCCGTTTGGCCGTAGCCCCAACCAACGCGCTTGATCCCCGCCCGCGTCGCCGTGCCAGACCCGCGCCCATCGCAACCAATCAGCACCCGCGCCGATATCCGCACGCCGGATGCCAGCGTCACCTGCATACCGCCCGTTACAACCTCTTGCGCCGCAACACTTTCGCCCGACAAAAGTGTGATCCCCGGCTGTTCCTCCATCGCCGCCAGAAATGCCGCGTATAAATGCCGGTCTTCCAACATGAACCCCATCGGGCCTTCTTCAATCTCGGCGTGATCAAAGGTCAGGAAAAACGGCGATGGCCCCATGCCTGCGCGCCCGTCACTGGCCTTGATCTGCAAAATCGGCTGGGTCTGATCACCAACCTCTGCCCAAATCCCCAACACAGTAAGCAGCCGCTTCGACGCAATCGCCAACGAATAGGTCCGCCCATCAAAGCCCACATCGGCGCGCGCGCGGGCAGGGCGCGGGTCAACCACAGTCACCCGAAAGCCACCCCGCGCCAACGCCAGCGCCAAAGCAGGCCCATTCAGCCCACCGCCCGCAATCAAAATATCCGTGTCATGTGCCATGAACCAATTATGCCCCACTGCGCGGGATTGTCCATGCGCCGCCTTGCCGCTACCCTTTGCCACGGAACGGGAGATTTACATGGCAGACAACTGGCTTTGGATGACGGCGGGCGATCTGGGCCGTGCTATCGGTGCGGGCAAAATCAACCCGGTGGAACTGACCGAGGCCTATCTTGATGCCATCGCTGACCATCAGTTTGCAAATCGCATCTACACCCGCACCACGCCGCGTCGCGCGCGGTCTATGGCGATGGCCTCTGCGGGTCGTGCGAAACTGGGCAATCGCATTGGCTTGCTGGACGGTGTGCCGCTGTCGTGGAAAGATCTGTTCGATGCCGCAGGTGCGCCAACCGAAGCAGGTTCTGCCCTTCTCAAAGGCCGCACCCCCGCGCGTGATGCCCAAGTTTTAACCACTGCTACCGCGCAAGGCCTTGTTTGCCTTGGTAAAACCCATATGTCGGAACTCGCGTTTTCTGGCCTTGGCCTCAACCCCGTCACCGCCACGCCCCCGAATGTGAATGACCCCAAGGCGGTGCCTGGCGGCTCGTCGTCTGGTGCGGCAGCTTCTGTCGCCTTCGGCCTTGCCCCCGCTGCAATAGGGTCTGACACCGGCGGTTCTGTCCGCATCCCCGCCGCGTGGAACGATCTGGTCGGCCTTAAAACCACCTCTGGCCGCATCTCCCTGTGCGGCGTCGTCCCGCTGTGCGAACGCTTTGATACCGTCGGCCCCATCGCCCGATCGGTCGAGGATTGCGCCTTGCTGCTGGCCGCACTGGAAGGCGGCAAAACCGCCGATCTAACCGGGGCCAGCCTTGCAGGCACCCGCCTTCTTCTCCTCGAAACTGTGGCCCTAGACGATATCCGCGATGCCCCCGCCAAAGGTTTTGACCAAGCCATCACGCGCCTTTCCGCCAAGGGGGCAAAAATCGAACGCTTGAAAATTCCTGAAGTCACCGAAGCCCTCGCCCTCGCCGGCCCCCTGTTCACCGCCGAAGCCTACGGCATCTGGTCCAAAACCATCGAGGCCAACCCCACCAAAATGTTCCCCCGCATCCTCGACCGTTTCCGCATCGGTGGCACCATCACAGCCGCTGATTACGTCGCGGGCTGGCGCAGGCTGGAGGAACTGCGCGCCCTGTGGCTCAAACGCACCGCAGGCTATGACGCCGTCATCCTGCCCACTGCATCCATCTTGCCGCCAGATGCAAACCGCCTGATGACCGACGACACCTATTACGTCACCGAGAACCTGCTGGCCCTGCGCAACACCCGCATCGCCAATCTGTTCGGCCTTTGCGCGCTGACGTTGCCCACAGGTCAGCCGTCTTGCGGAATCAGTTTCATGGCCGCACCGGGGCAAGAAGAACGCCTTTTGCGCCTCGGGTCTGCTGCGGAACGGGCACTGGGATAACCCCGGCTAAAAAGCCACAGGTTCGCCGTCCAAGCGCATATCCTGTAAGCGTTTTTCTGGACCAATCCGCATTCTGTCGGTAACGTGAATTCAAACGGGGCGGCATGACCCCGGAACATGAGGCATGAATGGCGTTTCCAGAGCGGTTTTCGAACCTGCCCGACTATGCGTTTCCGCGTTTGCGGACGCTGCTGGATGCGCATGTGCCGGGCGGAGAGGTCATTCAGATGACCATTGGCGAGCCGCGCCATCCGATGCCAGATTTTGTTGGCCCGATCATCGCCGAAAACCTCGCAGGGTTCGCCAGCTACCCCATCAACGAAGGCACACCCGAACTTCTGTCTGCCATCACCGCTTGGCTAACCCGACGCTATGGCGTGACGCTGGACCAAGACCGCATCATGGCCCTGAACGGCACCCGCGAGGGGCTGTTCAATGCCTGCATCGCCCTGTGCCCGGAAACCAAAAACGGCCAGCAACCCGCCGTGCTGATGCCAAACCCCTTCTATCAGGTCTATGCGGTGGCCGCCCTGACTGTGGGCGCAGAACCCGTCTACATCAACGCCACCGCCGCCACCGGGCATTTGCCGGATTTCTCCGCGATTGACCCCGCACTGCTGGACCGTACCGCCGTGGTCTACCTCTGTTCCCCCGCCAACCCACAAGGCGCGATTGCCAGCCGTGACTACTGGCGCAGCCTGCTGACCTTGGCCGAAAAACACGATTTCTGCGTGATGGCTGATGAATGCTATTCCGAGATCTGGCGCACCGCGCCCCCGGTCGGCGTGCTGCAAGTCGCCGCTGAATTGGGCGTCGATCCCGAACGCGTGCTGGCGTTCCATTCGCTGTCCAAACGCTCCAACCTGCCCGGCCTACGCTCCGGCTTTGTCGCAGGCGGCCCGAAATCCATCGCCGCCATGCGCAAACTGCGCACATTTGCGGGCGCGCCTTTGCCTATGCCCCTGCAAAAAGTCGCCGCCGCCGCTTGGGGCGACGAGACGCATGTCACTGAAAACCAAGCCCTCTACCACGAAAAATTCCGCATCGCAGACGAAATTTTTGGCAGTATGCAGGGCTACCTGCCACCGGAAGGCGGGTTTTTCCTGTGGCTTCCCATTGATGATGGCGAAGCCGCTACCATGAAATTATGGACAGAGACAGGCGTCAAGGTTTTGCCCGGCGCGTATCTGTCGCGGGATACCGTCACAGGCAACCCCGGCAAAGGTTACATAAGGGTCGCTCTCGTGGCCCCAAAAGATGAAATGCAGCGCGGGCTTATCAGGCTTCGCGACTGCCTCTACGGTTAAGGAACAGGGTTAGATGGCATCGTATCAGGCACGGCAGCGCGATCCGCTTTTGGATCAGAACGTATCGGCAATGCTGGAACGGCGGGGGCGTGAACTGCTGGGCTTAGGCCTTGTCATTGCTGGCCTGATTTTCGTCGCGATGCTGGGCAGCTATTCGCCCGAAGATCCCGGATGGATGGTCGCCACCGATGAGGCCGCGCAAAACATGATGGGCCGCTTTGGTGCCGCCGTGGCATCGACCCTGATCATCATCGGCGGCAAAGGGACATGGCTGATCCCGCTGATCCTTGCCGCATGGGGCCTGCGCTTCATCCTGCACCGCGGATCAGACCGCATCCTTGGCCGTATCGTGTTTGCCGTGATCGCCGTGACGATTGCCTCGATCTATGCAACAACTTTAGTTCCGGGCGATGACTGGGCGCATTCCTTCAGTCTTGGTGGCATGTTCGGCGATACGATCGCTGGCGTACTTGTGAACCTGATCCCGGTGCAAGTTGGCCTCGGGGTAAAAATCCTGTCGCTAGTTTCCGGTGCTGCACTTTTGGTGATGACCCTGTTCGTGACCGGCTTCACGAAGCCGGAACTCGCCGCCATCCGCCGTTTCCTGTGGGTTGGCCTGATCGTGACCTATTCCAGACTGATGGAAATGCTGGGCCACGGTGCTGCCACCACCGCGCAAGCCTTGGCC
>JACMNW010000097.1 GCA_014378345.1 Pseudorhodobacter sp.
GTGCACCGCAATTTTGTAGCCTCTGCCGAAACTCTGGCGCGCAAAGCCGGGTAGCTGGTCGATGTGCCTGCCAAACAGATCGTTCCGATGATTGAACGCATCATGCAACAGGTCGGGGGTTTGCTAAGGCGCGACGGGGCTTATTCCCGAGGCCGTCAAGAATGACTGCCAGCAAATAATGCTTCGACAAATTTGCATTGAACGGACTGCATTGCGACGCGCACCATGAACCGTCGATGTAACGCTCTGAATAATCCCAACAAAGCCTTCAACCGCCCGTCTCGGCAATGCCATCAAAAACAATGCTGTAGTGAGACCTGCCTGAAAATTGCGGGCATAGCGGCGACTCGAAACCGCCGCTAAGCCCCGCAATATCCGCAGTTCGGGGCTTCAGAAGAAACCTACGCTAAAACCCGTCAACGCCGATTTCGGCAAAAACCACGCCAAACTACGCTTTTTGGTGCTTCACCCGTGCTTCCTCAACTTTGCAGGCAAGGCCACTGTAAGCAAAAAGCGCCCCAAAGGGCGCTTCTTGAAGCCTTGATTTTTTCTACGTCCAACTGGAGCGGGCGAAGAGATTCGAACTCTCGACCCTAACCTTGGCAAGGTTATGCTCTACCCCTGAGCTACGCCCGCACTCCGTCTGGTTTGGTCCGTTTATAAAGTCGCGCGCGCAGCTGCAAGGGGGAAAGTGCCGTGGAATAAAATTTTTGCGGGCTTGCCCGGATGCTGCCGCAGCGCGGCGACAGACACATAAATGGACGGCATTGGGCAAAGCATCGCTGTCTTGACCAAAGAGGATACTCTGGCCGCCGATCATAACGGCAGGGACAACACCCCCCCCAGCGCCAGCGATGTCAGCGTCAGCACCATACCACCCACGCGCAGGCGCATGTCGCAAAGCGCGAAACTGAAATTAATCCCGTGCAGCAGTCGCCCCGCCAACAAAAGTGCGCCACAAAGATGCAGTCAGACATGCGCTGATCCCTGAATTTCCGCAAACAGCATCAGGACCAGGCCAAAGGGCGCATATTCCGCAAAGTAGCTGCGCGCGCACACGAGCCAGCAGCACCGCCATCCCCCAGCGAGATCGCTTTGCCGCGCCGGTAAATGATAACGCGGGCCGAAAGCACGATGACCAAATCCGCCAAGGGTGCAGCATAAAGACCTGTAACTAAGACCGTCATTCCAGTTCAACCAGCAAATCCTTGGCATCAATCTGGCTGCCCACCTGCACATACAGCGCCTTCACGGTGGCGCTTCGGTCGGCGTGCAGGCCGGTTTCCATCTTCATTGCCTGGATCGTCAGCAGCAGATCGCCTGCCTTCTGTTTTTGGACGACTGTAACAGCAACAGACGCAATAGCCCCCGGCATCGGGGCGCCGATATGCGCCGGGTTTCCATCGCTTGCTTTGGGCTTTGCGGCGGTTTTTGCCTTGATCGCCCGGTTCGGCACGCGGATGACGCGGGGTTGGCCGTTCAGCTCAAAGAACACCTTAACATCGCCATCATCGGTCACTTCGGCCACCGCTTGCAGGCGAACTTCCAACGTTTTGCCGGGGTCGATTTCAACGCTGATCTCTTCGCCGGGCTGCATACCGTAAAAGAACGTGCGTGTCGGCAGGGTGCGCACGGGGCCGTACGCGCGGTGGCGTGTGCGATAGTCCATGAACACTTTCGGATACATCAGGTAACCATTCAGATCTTCATCATCGACGGTTTCTTCGTCGGCCTCTTCCATGCCGCGCTGCAAGTCTGCGGCCAGTTTTGCCCGCACATCGTCCAAATCAACCGATGCCAGACTGGCACCGGGCCGGGTCGTGATCGAGCTTTCACCTTTCAGAACTTTTGCCGAAATGCCCGCGGGCCAGCCCCCATGCGGCTGCCCAAGATTGCCTTTCAGCATATCAATAACCGAATCCGGGAACGCCAGATCAACGGCCGGGTCTTCGACCTGCGCACGGGTCAGGTCCTGTGCCACCATCATCAAGGCCATATCACCCACCACTTTGGACGATGGCGTGACCTTCACAATATCGCCGAACATCTGGTTGGCATCGGCGTAGGCCTGCGCCACTTCGTGCCAGCGTTCCTCCAGCCCCAAAGACCGCGCCTGCGCCTTCAGGTTGGTAAACTGCCCGCCGGGCATCTCGTGCAGATACACTTCCGATGCGGGCGCCGGCAGACCGGATTCGAACGCTGCATATTGGCCGCGCACTGCTTCCCAATAGTTCGACATCCGGCGGATCGCGCCAATATCAAGGCCTGTGTCGCGGTCAGTATGCTGCAAAGCCTCAACAATTGACCCAAGGCACGGCTGCGAGGTGCCGCCCGAAAACGCATCCATTGCGGCATCAACCGCATCAACACCCGCATCGCAGGCGGCAAGCACGGTGGCAGCTGAGATGCCCGATGTATCATGCGTGTGGAAATGAATGGGCAGGCCCACTTCTTCCTTCAGCGCCTTGATCAACGCGCGGGCTGCGGCGGGTTTCAAAAGCCCCGCCATATCCTTCAGCCCCAGCACATGCGCGCCAGCAGCTTTCAGGTCTTTCCCCATCGTCACGTAATAGTTCAGATCGTATTTCGCCCGGTCCGGGTTCAGCAGATCGCCGGTGTAGCAAATGGTGCCTTCGCAGACCTTGTTCGCCTCGACCACCGCGTCCATTGCGACGCGCATATTTTCCACCCAGTTGAGACTATCGAACACCCGGAACACATCTACCCCGGTTTTTGCAGCCTGAACTACGAAAGAACGAACAACGTTATCGGGATAGTTGGTATACCCCACACCGTTTGATGCCCGTAGCAGCATCTGGGTCATTACATTGGGCAAGGCGTTTCGAATGTCACGCAACCTCTGCCAAGGGCATTCCTGCAAGAACCGATACGCCACATCGAACGTAGCACCGCCCCAGCATTCGACCGAGAATAATCCGGATAGATTGGCCGCATATGCAGGCGTGGCCCGGATCATATCAATTGACCGCATTCTTGTGGCAAGCAGGCTTTGATGGCCGTCGCGCATGGTGGTGTCGGTGATCAACACGCGCTTTTGCGCCGCCATCCAATCGGCCACCGCCTGTGGGCCGCGTGCATCCAGCAAAGTACGGGTACCGGGGGCAGGGGCACCAATGGCCACTGGGGGCTTGGGTTGGCGCAGTTCTACGGCGGGCTTGGGTCGGCCAGCGGTTTCGGGATGGCCGTTTACGGTGATATCGGCGATATAGGTCAGAATTTTAGTGGCCCGATCCCGGCGCTTTTTGAAGGCAAACAAGTCCGGCGTCGTGTCGATGAATTTGGTCGTGTAGGTATCGTTCAGGAACGTCGGATGTTTCAGCAGGTTCTCGACAAAGGCGATGTTGGTGGACACCCCCCTTATCCGAAACTCGCGCAACGCCCGGTCCATCCGCGCAATCGCTTTTTCCGGCGTTTGCGCCCAGGCGGTGACCTTCACCAAAAGCGAGTCGTAATACCGTGTGATCACGCCACCCGCATAAGCCGTGCCGCCATCCAACCGAATACCCATGCCCGTGGCAGACCGGTACGCCGTCAAACGCCCGTAGTCTGGAATAAAATTGTTCTGCGGGTCTTCGGTCGTCACCCGGCATTGCAGCGCGTGGCCTGACAGATGGATGTCTTCTTGCCGCGCAACACCTGTGGCTTCTGCCAAAGTTTTACCTTCTGCGATGCGAATTTGGCTTTGCACAATGTCGATGCCGGTCACTTCTTCGGTCACCGTATGTTCAACCTGCACACGCGGGTTTACTTCGATGAAAAAGAATTTCTGACTGTCCATATCCATCAGGAATTCGACAGTACCCGCGCATTCATACCCCACATGCGCACAAATACGGCGACCCAGATCGCACACCTCGGCACGCTGGGCATCGGTCAGATAGGGGGCAGGGGCCCGTTCAACCACCTTTTGGTTGCGGCGCTGCACGGTGCAATCGCGTTCATAAAGGTGATAGATATTGCCATGGCTATCGCCCAAAATCTGCACTTCCACATGGCGCGCGCGCAGGATCATCTTTTCAAGATAACCCTCGCCATTGCCAAAAGCGGCCTCCGCCTCCCGCCGACCTTCGCGCACTTTGTCGGCAAGTTCATCCGGCCCGTTGATAGGCCGCATACCGCGCCCGCCAC
>JACMNW010000098.1 GCA_014378345.1 Pseudorhodobacter sp.
CCAGCCCCACAGCTCGAATTTTGCAACGTTGAAAGCTTAGCTGCGGCTGGGTATGTTTCGAAAGCTCACAAGGCCGAAATGACACCGAACTTTTTTGGACCATTTTGGTTGGGAAACTGTGACCGGGATTTAACATAGGCCACTTCAGATTTGAGGCGGCCGCGCTTCTCAAACCAGCTTTGACAAAATTTGACAAAATGCCGGTCTGGCTTCTTCGGCTCAATTTCCTCCGCAGCACACCCCTTGCGCCATTCTTGCTCGGTACGGCGAACTTCCCAATGTGGCGCCATGGTGCGGGCCTCATGGTAGGTTTCGGGATCAACCCGGCCCATATAGATTTATTCAGTCGGTTGCGGCCAGGTCCCCCTGCCCCGTAACAGCACCATCTCGCCCTCAAAGCTCGGGACATTATCCGGGAAATGGTCATGCTCGGCAGTATCTGCCACAATGCTGCCGACAAGCCGCTTGAATTCCTCGGCCGTCGACTGTGACCCGCACTTGAGGCGAACTGAACCGCCCCGGGTTTGCCGGAGACCTTCAACCTGACCAAGGATGAGGGCTATGGAAAAGAGTAAGACATCAAATCGTTATTCACCCGAGATGCGGGCGCGGGCCGTTCGCATGGTGCTAAAGCATCAAGGTTGGAGTCTGCGTCGTGCGAATGCTGTGCTACAGTCAAAGCTCGTCCTGAAGCCATTCTGACTCCTCCCCAAACCGCTTATCAGGAAAGTAAAAATGGCAGAGTTCAAAAATAAGCGCATTTGGTAACTGAGACCATGCAAATTTGCCTCTTAAATTTTTTCACTGATTTAATCTTATAAAACAGTGTTTTCCTTATTTCTTACCAGCTTAATTTAATTCTCTTTTCGTTGCTGACCAAATTGAAGAGATATCGATCCCACTGTCGGGACAAGATAACCATGGCGCGGCGCAGTCGAAGTGGTATGGGGTCCATGCTTGCAAGCATATAATTCGCATTCTGTCACACCAATAAGACGACGAAGATATCGTCGTGCAGGCATGCCGGGATAGTCAGCAACAAATTGTAACTTCACGTTTTAAGTTCGAAAACACTATATCCTCTACTCCCCAAGCATGCCGTTCTCTTTTCGCTCACATTCGTTTTTATGCAATAGTTCGCAGCGGCAAGTTCGAAAATATCATGTTTTTCCACAATCCCTCGTAAAAGCATGATTTTAAGCAGTGCCAAAATTGAAACTGCAAGCCATCTAGAACAAGGGACTAATACATAATAATTGGAATTACGCACTTGCACATGCGGAACCATTGCTCCAAAGAAACGTTTTTGCTTTGATATCTGACGACGCACAGGGTCGATACCCAAAATATACCTTAAATTCTTCAACTGACCAAAATTGGGCAGGCGACAAATTATTTTGCTATTATCCAAAACTGGGAAACAAAACGTGGATAACCTGATCGTTCGGAAGCCTCTTCGACTTGTAACGACAGTCACTGCCTTTAGTCGGGTTGGGCCATTGGCGCCTAATCACCGTTCAAGCACATCATGGACTTAAACCGGGTGCACAGATGACGCGCAGAAGGTTAATTACCGCTGTTGGTGTGATGTTCGTGGTTGCGACAACCTATTTCTTTGTTCTGTTTGACACTGGTACTTTATCCACAGTTAACCCCGGGCGACTAGGGCAGCTTGATCTAACCATTGCCAGATTGTTCTTTGACCTGCGGAGTACCTGGCTTATCTTGCTTTTCACTGTGGTGACCGCTTTTGGAAACTGGGGCGTCGTTTTTTTGCTGGCTGTGTCGGCCAGTGTTGTCTTGTGGTTAACGCGCAGGCTTCGGTACATTCCAGGACTTTGGCTTGTGCTCATCGGTAACCAGATTCTTATTTCGGTTCTCAAGAGCTTGTTCCTGCGACCGCGACCCGAATATGCGGTTTACCTTGAAAGCTCCGCATCTTTCCCCAGCGGTCACAGTGCGGCCAGTTTCGCGCTGTTTGGCTTCCTGACCTATGTTTTGTTACGTGAACGAGTTGCCCCGAAGGCACTGGTGCTTGCGGGCGGCTTGATGATGATTATTTTAGTGGGATCAAGCAGGCTGTTTCTTGGCGAACACTATTTCAGTGACGTTCTGAGCGGATATTTTGTCGGAGGGGTTTGGGTTGGTCTGGGCATTTGCCTGACTGAATTGACAACTCCAGGCATTGCCCGCACCGGCGTGATCAAACGCTGGCGGAGGCTTGCAGTTTATGCAGTGATTGTTTGCACCGGGATCGCCCTGTATTTCACCGTTGAAACCTATATCGGCAGCCTGCGGGGAGTGGATACCCCAAGCTCAGAACAATCAAGCCTCGGGTGAAGGTGTAGCAGCGCGGCCCCAGCCTGCGGGTCCTGCCACAAATGTCGACGCAGCAACGGCAGAGAACACAGTGCCGTCGTCGCCAAAGGCATGGCGGTGTACGGTGATCTGACCGGGTGCAATTTCCAGCAGATTGAAATCGTTGATCTCGCCGCGCAGTCGGTTTGACAAGCTGGTTCCGGCGTGGACCTGCAAAGCAGACCTTCGCCCCTCGACCTCGGCAAAAGGGCCGGCGCGCCAGTTGTGCAAGTGACCTGACAGAACAACGTCGGTGCCGCAGTCTGACAGCGCTTGCAACCCCAGCACCGCATTGCGCATCAGGCGCTTGTTGTCGTCAAGCACGTGCTCCAGCGGGTGGTGGACCACGACGACGCGGGTGCGTGGCGCACCTTCCCCGGCAAACTCGGTGCATATCTTTCGTATCGCACGGGTTCTGAGCCAGCCTTGCTGCCAGGCGAACCGGTTGACCGTGTTGACCCCGATGACAACGATTTCGTCGTCGATGAACCTAGGCTCCAGATCGGCCGTAATCCAACGCCGATAGCGACGCCACGGCAGGAAGATGCGCACGAAAAGGTTGTGCAATGGCAGATCATGGTTGCCCGGAATGGTGATTACCGGGGAGGTCAGACCTTGAATGAAGGCAGCCGCAGCCGCAAATTGCAGGTCAGTTGCCCGCTGCGTCAGATCGCCTGAAATCACGATCAGGTCCGGCTTCAACCCATTGACAGCCTGCCGCAACGGCTCCAGCAATTCCGGGCGGTCACGCCCGAAATGCAGATCCGACATGTGGACCAAGCGCCTCATCGGGTGGCGCCGGTATCCGTTCCGGGAACAAGCACAGTCAGCGCATTCTCGACCACCTGAATACGGAAGGGCCCGGCGATCCGCTCCCGCTCGCCATCGCGGGCGATCGTCTGGCGGTGGCCCGCCCTGCGGCCAAGCCGCTCGATCAAGATGTCAGCACCACCCAGAACAGTGAACTTCCATTTGGGCAGCCCACGCCCCAAGGCGATGAGAATTGCCATACGGATCATTTCGAACCGACCGGCGTCGGGCGCCACGAAGACGACCAATTTGCCATCGTCGATATGATCGGCCCCTTCCACAGCCAGTTGGGTTAATTGGTAAGCATTGTTGACAACGAAAACGAGCGGCGAACGGAATGTGCGCATATCCCCATCTGCCGTGATACGCAGATGCAAGGGGGGGCGGACCGTGCTAAGCGTCTTGATTACAGCCCAATAGGCGGCGATCCGGCTGCGGCCCCAGCGTTTGTAGATATCTTCGCGGGTTTCCAGAATGGCAGGATAGGCGCCAAGACTTGCATTGTTCAGAAACACCTGGCCGTTTACTGTGGCAATTCGCAGGGCTCTAGAGTGCGCTTCGACAATCACTTTAACTGCTGGTTCCAGATCCATCGGCAGGTCAAGGGAACGAGCAAAGTAATTGAAGGTGCCCAAAGGTAGGATACCCATCACAGTTTTGCTGCCACGTAAGGCCGCTGCGACACCACAGATGGTGCCGTCGCCGCCCGCTGCGACGATCGTCGTAAAGCCTTCCAAGACGGCGGCGCGCGCGCGTGCTTCTATCTGTGCGCCATCTTCGACCAGTTTAATGGTGCAGGCTGACCCCAATGCAGCAAAAGCCGCGGTGATGGAGTCGGGCCGTGATTTGGTGTCGCGTTTGCCCGATCCTGCGTTCAAGATGATGCAAATGCCCGATTTGGCCAAAACGAAAAGTCCTTCTTTACACGGCCGGGTGTGCCCGGCCCAAAGTCTGAGCCGTTGATCCTTCGCTGGATTTTTGCAAACCCGCCCCTCCAAGATTAACGCTTATAGCGGCGGCAAGTTCCAACGCCACTGCCGGAGATTTTCGTATAAAGCGACGATTGTATTGACCATTCATTCTTCACGGGCCGTTATCGTGTTACATGTTATCTGATAATCGGCTGGCGATGACAGCAGCAATCTGGACTTTGATGGCTTTGGGACCAACGAGACCGAAAAAAAACGCTTTGGCGGAGTGACACAAAATTTTTAGGCCTCGATAACGGCAGTGATTGGCTATGCGACGAATGACAAAACTGCACCTTGATGCCAAAGCCAAAAACAAAAAACCCCCGACGACGCATTGAGCAACAATAGTCGCCGGAGGTTTTGCAAACTCGTTA
>JACMNW010000099.1 GCA_014378345.1 Pseudorhodobacter sp.
CGCGCGCCGCGCGGTCCAGCCCGGCCACAAGCCCTGCACGCACCGCAAACCCAAGCGCGTTGACGGGTGGGTTACACAGCGTCAACACCAGAACCGTGCCCGCTTTGTGTTGCCGCACCGGTCCCTGATCCGTATTGTTCATCACGGCTCTCCCCTCCCTTCCACCTTAGCAGCAAATGGCCTGCAAATGGCAAGCTGCGCGGCGATTGAATACCGCCACCATGCGGGCTATGTTTGTAACATGCCTATCTGTCAGGATCACAACATCATGAAAGCCGACGTTACCGCCTTTTTTGACGAAGCGACCAACACCGTGACCTACTTGCTTGCCGATCCCACGGGCACTGCCTGCGCAATTATCGATTCGGTGCTGGATTTTGATTATGCGTCCGGACGCACCGACACCCGGTCGGCCGATGCCATGATTGCCCATATCCGCAGCGCGCGCCTTGATCTGCAGTGGATACTGGAAACCCATGTCCATGCCGATCATCTGTCTGCGGCACCCTACATCCAAAACCAGCTTGGCGGCAAAATCGGCATCGGTGCGCATATTACTGATGTGCAAACCACCTTTGGAAAAGTCTTTAACGAAGGTTCGGAATTTCAACGTGACGGATCCCAATTCGACCGCCTGTTCGCCGAAGGGGATAGCTTTCACATCGGCCAGTTGCCTGCCCGTGTGCTGCACACCCCCGGTCACACGCCTGCCTGCCTGACCTATGTGATTGGCGATGCCGCATTTGTCGGCGACACCCTGTTCATGCCAGATTTTGGAACGGCGCGCTGCGATTTCCCCGGCGGGTCGGCGGCTGTGATGTATGCATCCGTCCAGCGCATCATGGCCTTGCCAGACCAGACGCGGGTGTTCGTCTGCCATGACTACAAGGCACCTGGCCGCGAAACCTTTGCTTGGGAAAGCACCGTCGGCGATCAGAAACGCCGAAATGTGCACATTGGCGCAGGCCGCAGCATGGATGATTTTGTGGCACTAAGACAGGCACGCGATGCAAGTCTGGCGATGCCGCGCCTGATCATTCCCTCTTTGCAGGTCAATATGCGCGCAGGCCACATGCCGCCCCCGGAGCCAGACGGCAAAACCTACCTCAAAGTGCCGATTAATGGGCTTTGAAAGGCAAACCCATCAAAACTTCTTTACATAATCGAACATTATTGACCACATACACAGAAAATATTTGGTCAATAATTATCCTAAAGGAACAAAACGTATGATTCCGACCGAATGGCTTTTCGGGTTGGCAGGTGGGCTGATGATCGGTCTGGCCGCATCGCTATATCTGCTTGTCAACGGCCGCATTATGGGGGCATCGGGCATCCTTGGTGGGCTGGTGGATGGCACCGGGCGCGGCACCACTGCTGAACGGGTGGCGTTTCTTGCAGGCTGCCTGATTGTGCCGGCGTTAATTGCATGGGCCATTGGCGGAGCTCGAACCAACATCACTGGAAACTTTGCCGTGATAATGGCGGCTGGGCTTTTGGTTGGCATCGGCACTAGGCTTGCGAATGGCTGCACGTCGGGCCACGGCGTTTGCGGCATTTCCCGCCTGTCGCCACGCGGGATCATCGCGACTGTGTGCTACCTTTTAGCAGGCGGCATCGTTATGGCCACCGCCCGTCATCTTTGGGGGCTTATCTGATGCGCGCCCTGTTCGCCGCGCTGTCGGGTGGAATTTTCGGCGCAGGGCTGCTGTTATCCGGCATGACAGACACCACCAAGGTGCAAGGCTGGCTCGATGTCTTTGGCAACTGGGACCCGACACTCGCCTTCGTTCTGGGCGGCGCTATCGTGCCCATGGCCATCACTTGGCGCTTGGCCGCCCGCCGCCAAACATCATGGCTGGGCACACCTCTGCCCGCCCAGCCGAACCCAAAACTTGACCGAAGCCTGATCGCAGGATCTGTTCTGTTCGGTGCCGGATGGGCGCTGGCTGGTCTGTGCCCCGGCCCGGCCATCGCCTCACTTAGCTTTGGCGGTTGGGGCGGGGTGGTCTTTCTATTGGCGATGCTGGCGGGTATGCTTGTGGCACCGGCGCTTCGCCGCCCCCTAGACCGCCCAGCCCGTGCAGGAGCAAAAATGGATATTCGCGCCATCACCCCAACCTACGCCGTCTCGCCGCAGATAGCACTGGAAGACCTGCCCGCGATCAAGGCCGCAGGCTATACCACCCTGATCAACAACCGCCCCGATGGTGAAATACCGCCCCATTTGCACCACGCGCAGATGCAGGCAGCGGCGCAGGCACTTGGCCTGATCTATGTGCAAAACCCGGTCATCGGCGGTGCCATGACAGACGCAAATATTGCGGCTCAGGGTGCCGCCATCGCCGCATCCACTGGCCCGGTGTTTGCCTATTGTGCATCGGGCAACCGGTCATCGGTGGTTTGGGCGCTGTCCAATGCCGGAAAAATGCCCACCGATGATCTGATCGGTCTGCCTGCGAGGTTTGGGTACCAACTTGAAGGTCTTCGCGGCCAGATAGATGCGATGGTCAAAAGCTGACCGGGCGTTCCAAAGCCACGACACGCCCGAGCCGTGACGCAAAGGTAACATCTGCAAGCGCAGTAAACTTTTGACAAACGCAATAAACTTCCGGCGGACGCAGAAGCTTGCAGAATGTGCCCAAACCTTTGGCCAGCCCAGTAAAAATCCTGCCACAGGATTTAGATCGGAATTTTCAAAAAATTCCGCATAAGACTTTTCTCAAAAGTCTTTACGCACCCCGCGTATGATTGCGCCTATCCCACGGCCACACGTTGCAGATCTTTGATGTCATGGCTTTCCAGAACGGGGGCCACTGCCGGTGCGACATGCGGCACAAGCCGCACCGCGCGCATACCCCGGTTTTGGCCTAGCCGCCCTTCGGCGATACGCTGCCCATCCAGCCCTTCAAATCCGACCCGGTCTACCGATGCCATCCCCAAAGGCAGAACATCGCCCACTTGCAGGGCCATGACCGCTGATAAAGGCTGCGACATACGGTGAAGTACCGCCTGCAAAACGCAATTTGTTCCTTCAACAAGCACTGCCAAACCGGCGGTAAAGGCAGGGCCTGCCAGCGCGTCTGCCATGACATTGGCGGCCTTGCGTGGTCGCGTGCCGCGCCCTTCTGACGGTAATGCCATTAAAATCTGCCCCAGCCGCGCACCGCCTTCAACAGACACCTCGGCTGACAAAACACGGTAGGCAATGTCCTCCAGCAGCAACCCCAAAGGCCGCGGATCGTCTAAAAACGACGCATAGCGGAAGCTGCCCGCCCAAAGCAGATCAGCCTCTTCGGCCAAAGCCACCTCAAGGCCAGTCAACGCCGTGTCGATGAACCCCGCCACCATAGAGGCATCCGTGCGGGTGGGTTTTCGGGCAACGGGGGCTAGGGCAGACACCCGGCCAATGGTTTGAATTTCGGTCATAGCAGCCAACAGCGGTGCCGAAATTGCCATCAAGCCCAACCCGTCTGCCGGCCCTTCCAACACGGCAATCAACGCGCCGCCCGGCGGCAGGTCCAGCAATTCGCTTAAAGATGCCCGGCTTTGGCTTAGCCGAACAACGTCCAGCCCCAAACCCATCGCATCACGGGCCGCCCGCGCCAGCACAACACGCCACGATCTGTCCGCCCCTGGCCCGCCCTGCGCTGCATTTGCAGCAGCATGTGCCACTTTGCGGCGTAAAATCGTCTGATCATCCAAATTGGTCACGCATCACCCATGCCGTCCAGAGTTGCCACAAGCTTTGCCGCAAAGCGGTTGCTAAACTGTTAATTCTGGCAGTGACTATTTCCAAACCTGGTTTGTCCTTCGGGAAAAAGCATTAACCGCGCCCACCGATCTGCCCCAAATGCAAAGGCACCGTTACCCGAAACGCAGGCCCGCCCTGCCCCGGCAAATAGCCAATACTGCCGCCCAAATTCGCCATGACCTCGCGGCAAATCGCCAAACCTAAGCCCGCCCCCCCTGCGCGCGCAGGATCGGTCAGCCGCGCGAATTTCTCAAAGATCACCCCTTGCGCAGCCTTCGGCAATGCCGTGCCATTATCAATGAAGTCAATGGTGACACGCCCCGCCTTTTGCCGCACCACAATGCGCAACCGAGGCTGCGCCACATCACAATACTTCCGGACGTTCGTGATCAGGTTGATGAACACTTGCACCAATCGGTCGGCATCGGTGTGCAAAAACACATCCTCATCCGCGGCATTACGCGCCACCAAAAACCCGCGTTCTGCTGTAAAACTACCCGCCGCCACAAAGGCCCGATCAATCATCGCCGCCAAGTTGCATACCCCCAAATCCAGCTGAACCGATCCGTTTTCCAGCACGCTCAGATCCAGCAAATCATCCAGCAACCGCGTTAGCCGGATCGCCTCGGTATGAATTATCCCCGCCTGCGCCGATACCACCTGCACGGGCGCATCCCCCTCCATCAGCAATTCCGAAAACGCCCGGATCGAGGTCATTGGTGTGCGCAATTCATGGCTGATCTGGCTTAGAAACGCGTCCTTTTGCACCGACACTTGCATAAGCTTTGCATTGGCTTCGCGCAGCGCCCCCGCTGTGCGCGAAAGCTCTATTTGCTGCGCCTCCAACCGCCCTGAATACTCCATAATCTGAGCCGACTCGTTGGCAACCGCCATCAGGTCTTCCACCGATACCCGGTCCCCCCCCACCAATTGGCTGATCATCGCATGCGCCGTTGCCGCCCCAACAGACCCTGCCAACCTGCGCTCCAACTGGTCCACAAATTCAGGGGACGCATCCGGCAAATACCCCTCTTTGCCCTGCGCTTTTGCCTCGGTCGCAAACAACCCAAGTGCTGCATCGCCCAGAATTCGTTGCGACATCACCAACAACGCCTCCGGTTCCGCCTGCCCGCGCGCCCATGGGCGTGGCCCGGTATTGCCCGCCTCAAACACGTTGACAAAGGCCGCCCCTTGCAACCGTTCTTCCGGCCCCGGAAAGGTTAAAAGTGACCCCAGAATGAACGCCACCGTGTTCAAAACCATCGACCAGAATACCGCGTGCAACAACGGGTCCATCCCGTCCACCCCGAACAGGGCCTGCGGGCGCAACCAGATAATCCCAAATAACCCGTCAGAAAAAACCTGTGCGGAAATCACGCCGCCTGACCCAAAACTTGGCAAAAACATCGTATAGGCCCAGGTCACAAACCCAATACCCAAACCCGCAGCAGCGCCCACCCGCGTGGCTCCGCGCCAAAAGATACCGCCCAGCATCGCAGGCAAAACCTGCGCCACACCTGCAAAAGATATTAATCCAATCGCTGCCAATGCCGTCGATCCGCCCGACAGCCGAAAATAGCCGTAACCCAGTGCTAACACCCCCGCGATAGACAGCCTGCGCGCCAACAGAACAATCCGCCGCAAATCGCCTGACACCGCCATTTGCGGGCGAAATCGCAGCCACAACGGCATGACAATGTGGTTTGACACCATGGTCGACAGCGCAATCGCCTCGATAATCACCATTGACGTGGCGCTGGAAAACCCACCCAGAAACGCCAATAACGCAAGCCCACCCTGCCCAGCCGCCAACGGCAGCGTCAGCACAAACATATCGGGGTTCGATCCCGCTGGCAGCCGCTCCAACCCAAGCACCGCGATCGGCACGATGAACAGACTCATCAAAAACAGATACAGCGGAAACGCCCAACTGGCCCGCGCCAGATGCCGCTCGTCGCCGTCTTCCACCACCAGCACCTGAAACATCCGTGGCAGGCAGATCACCGCTGCCGCCGCCAGAAAGATGATGCCAAACCACCGCCCCGGCTGTAAATTCCACGCTGCAATCTTCGACGCTGTAATGCGCCCTGCCATATCTGCAGGCCCGTCGGCCAGCCCCCACACTACGAAAACTCCCACCGCCAACAGCGCCACCAGCTTCACCACCGCCTCCACCGCAATCGCCGTGACAATGCCGTGATGCTGTTCCTTGGCGTCCAGATTGCGGGTGCCAAACAGCACGGTAAACAACGCCAGCCCCACCGCCACCCAAATCGCCGTGGCATTGCGGTCAGGCAGCGCCCAACCTTCCGGCGTATCCGACGCAAACACGCCAAAAGACAGCGTCACCGATTGCAGTTGCAACGCGATGTATGGCGTCGCTGCCACCACCGCCAACACCGTCACCATTACGCCAAGCAGGTTAGATTTGCCGTAGCGCGACGATATCAAATCCCCGATTGACGTCACCCGGTGCTGCCGCCCAATGCGCACCAGTTTGCGCAACACCCACCACCAGCCGATGAACACCAAAGTCGGCCCCAGATAAATTGTCAGAAATTCCAGCCCCGACCGGGCTGCATACCCAACTGCGCCATAGAACGTCCATGCCGTGCAATAAATTGATAGCGACAGCGTATAAACCAAGGGCGAGCGTAACCACGCTACCCGCCCCCGTGCGGCCCGGCGTTCCACCAGATAGGCAACCAGAAACAGGAAAAACACATAGGTAAAACACACCAGAACCAGCAGATTGAACGGCATCTAGATATCGTCCTTTTGATCGTCTGCCGGGGCATCTTTCCCTAGGTCAGCACCATCATCCGCCGCATCCGCCAAACTGGGGGCAAGCCATGCCGCCAACCCCACCAAAACAGCCCAGACCACAAACAAATATATTCCATCCCGCGCGGTATCGCGGCCCTGCGCCCCCGCCGGGGACCACAAAATCGGCAAAAACACCAAAAACCCACCAAACACCGGCAGCAGCCTTGCCGCATCCACCAACCGCCGCTTGCGGTACTCGGGTCTTGGCAAAAACAACGGCCCCCGCTGGCCGCGGACCGGCCGCCTCACAATCCCACCATCGCGCGTGCTTGTGCCACGATATCTGCATTGGCAAAGGGCTTGGTGATAAACACGCTTACGCCCGCAGCCAGCGCCGCGTCCCGGTCCCGCGCCAAACCTTTGGCGGTCAACATCATTACCGGCAGGCTTTGCGTGCCAGGGGCTGCCCTTAGCTGCGCCACAATCTCCAGCCCGCTTTTGCCCGGCAGCATCAGATCAAGGATCACCAGATCGGGCCGCAGCCGCGAAACTTCGGCCACCGCCAACGCCCCATCCGCAAGAACCGATACCTGCCAGCCGTCGCGCGCCAACACAAACCGGATCGCCTCGGCGATATTGGGCTCATCCTCTATCAACAACACATGTTGCCCCATGCAGCCCACCCCCGAAGTCTCCCAAACTATCCGCCCAAACCCAAGCCCTGTCAAAAGCGCATTCGTGTCTTGCCCTACACACCTTCTGCCAAGATCGAAGGTTCCCTGCGCGCGGCACAACCACCACGCGCGCAAACCCGGCACGTCGACCCCACCGCCAAAGCCGTGGCGTCTCCTCCCGCCTCCGGCCAGATCAACATCGCCGCCTCCCGCAATTCCATCCCGCCAAACTCCCCTGCCTGTGTCACCTGACAAAATGCCCGCACGCCAAACCGCTGCGGCACCCGCCCCGCCATTTCCACCAGCGCACTCACCGCCGACATAGGCCGCGACAGTGCTGTATAAATCGGCCACAGCGGGCACGCCGCCCCAAAGCGCGGCACCATGAACCCGTCAATCGGCTTGCGATAGGTAACTGTGCCCGAGCCGTCGCAAACCACCAACCCAAACCGAAACCCCGGCAACATCGCAAGCCTGCGGAACACCACCAGCATCCCCACCTGAAACCGCTGCGCCAGCAATGCCGGGTCCGGCCCAAATTCAACCAGGGCCGCCAGAAACGCGGCCAATGGCAAAGCCTTCGCATCCCTCACCGCTTGCCCGACCCAAGCCCGCGCCAAAACCCGCGCGCCCGGCGAAGGCAGCCCTAAAATTTCTGCCTCCAACGCGGTAGCATTGCCCGCCTCAACATCACCCAAATGCCAGCCCCAGACGGCCAGCCATGCCTCCAGCTCTTCCTGCGGTGCCGTGGTTCCCTCGTTTGGCCGTTCTGATCCATCCAGATAAGCCACCAACGCCCCAGCACTCACCGCCAACCGCTCTGCATCTTGCTGCAAATTGCCCTGAAACCGCGCCCGCTGCCCTGCTTCCAAATCCTCCGTCTCCGCCAAAATCCCCGCCGTGGCGCGAACCGAGCTTAATGCCGACAGCACCTCATGCAGCGTTGCAGACAAATGCGGATCATGCGTCATGCGGTCATTCAATGCCTCAACGCTGCGCTCCAACACAGCACCGCGCCGGTACTGCGCCGCCACCAACCCGGCCCATCCCGGATACCGTCCGGCAAATTCCTCCAGCCGGTCCAGCTCGACATCACTGTCCGCCGCCGCCGCCGCACTGCGCAAATCCTCAACCAACGCGCCTTGTGCCCCAGCCTCCAGCACATCGACCGCAAGCCCCAAAGCCTGCGCCAGCCGCGCCAAAACATCCCCTGTCACGCGGCGGCGATTATGCTCGATCAAATTCAGATAAGACGCCGAAATTCCCGCCTGCAGTGCAAGATCGGCCTGCCGCAGGCCCTGCTGGCTGCGCTGCTCGCGTATCCGGCTACCCGTCAAAGCTGTCCCCGGCATCGCACCCCCCTTGTTTGTGAAGAAATTGACAGAAACCGCCGCACTTCACAAACCCTGAAAACCGACTTCTTTTTCGGCTAAATACTCATCTGCAAAATCGACCAAACACCCCACCGCCAACCGGCCAGGCGCGTTAAAAATTTTCCTTAAAATTTTTCCTCCCTTAAAATGCAAAAAGCGCGCCAGTTGCCCGGCGCGCCTTCACTTTCAAACCACAAAAAGCTTACTGCACCGCTTTGTCGGTAATCACAGATGTCCAAGCCCCAACCGGTGCCTTGGTGATCACCGGATCAGACCCGCCCGCCATCAGCGTGGCCACCGTCTTTTCCGCCGCCGCCACATCCAGCGCACCGTTTGATCCTGCCGTCAGCTTGGCAATCTCGCCCATCATCCGTTTTTGATGCTCTTCGGTCTGCGCGCCGGTCTCGTCGTTTTCCAGCACGATCATCGCCGCTTCATCAGAATTGGCTTCGGCATATTTCCAACCCTTCATGGATGCGCGCACAAACCGCACCATTTTATCGGCAAATGCCGGGTCGGCCAGCTTCTCTTCCATTACGTAAAGCCCGTCTTCCAGCGTGGCAACACCTTCGTCCTGATACTTGAACGTCACCAGATCATCCGCAGAAACACCCGCCTCAATCACCTGCCAATATTCATTATACGTCATGGTCGAGATGCAGGCCGCCTGCTTTTGCAACAACGGATCGACGTTAAAGCCCTGCTTCAACACCGTAACGCCGCCCGCCGAGCCATCAGTTTTTAACCCCAACTGGCTCATCCAGCTCAGGAACGGGTATTCATTGCCATAAAACCAGACACCCAGCGTTTTATCCGCAAAATCCGCAGGTGCCTTGATGCCGGTTTCTTTCAGGCAGGTCAGCATCATGCCAGACGCCGCAAACGGCTGCGCAATATTCACCAGCGGCAGTCCCTTTTCGCGTGCCGCCAGCGCCGATGGCATCCAGTCAACCACCACATCCGCGCCACCGCCCGCAATCACCTGGCTTGGCGCGATATCCGGGCCACCCGGCTTGATGGTAACATTCAGGCCTTCTTCGTCATAAAACCCTTTGGCCTTGGCCACATAATAGCCCGCAAACTGCGCCTGCGTGACCCATTTCAACTGCAGCGTCACATCATCGGCTGCCTGCGCGCCACTGGCAATAAGGCTTGCCAGAAACGCAGTCGTCAGTAGCTTTTTCATCATAAACTCTCCCGTGTTGTCGGGCCATTCCCGGCCCCTTGTTAAACTCTTTGTGACGGATGCCAGAACGTCACCCGCCGTTCAATCAACGTAACCAGCCCATAAAAGGCCGATCCCGCCAAAGCCCCAACCGCAATCTCGGCCCAGACCATATCAAGCCCAAGACGGCCGACCTCTGTCGAGATGCGAAACCCCATCCCCCGCGTCGGGCTACCAAAAAATTCAGCAACAATCGCCCCTATCAGCGCCAACGTC
>JACMNW010000100.1 GCA_014378345.1 Pseudorhodobacter sp.
AGGGGGCGGCGGGTTGATCACGTTGCCCGCCTTGCTGCTTGCCGGGGCCAGCCCGATCGAGGCGCTATCAACCAACAAAGTGCAAGGCAGCTTTGGCGCGGCTACGGCGGCACTGTCTTACGCGCGGGCAGGACAGGTTGATCTGCACACGCAACGGGTGCCCGCGTTAATCGCCCTAATTGCGGGTCTGTTTGGGGCGGTTTTGGCGACGCAACTGCCATCCGAAACCCTGCATCTGATCATTCCCGTTATCTTGATTGGCGTGGCGCTGTTTTTTGCCCTGAAGCGCGGCCTGTCAGATGAAGATCAGGTCCAGCGGATCAAACCCGAAGTGTTCATGGCGCTGTTTGTGCCGCTGATAGGCACCTATGACGGCATGATCGGGCCGGGGGCTGGTGCATTTTACATGATCGGGTTTGTTACCCTTGCGGGCTACGGCATCTTGAAAGCTACAGCGCATACCAAGCTATTGAATTTCTCCTCCAATATCGGCGGCTTGGTGATCTTTGCACTGTTCGGGGCGACATGGTGGTTTACCGGCATCGCCATGGGGATAGCCCAAGTTGCGGGGGCCGCTTTGGGGGCAAAACTGGCCGTCCGCGTCGGTGCAAACGTGATCCGGCCTTTGTTGGTGATCACGTCGGTGGCACTTGCACTTCGCGTGTTCGTGCAGATGCTTTAAGGTTGCATTCCCCAATCCGCCGCTTGCATTTCGCGCAAACGGCTTGCGGTGCGTTCGAACTCAAACGATCCTGATCCTTCCAGATACAGCCGTTCCGGCACGTCGGCAGCAGAACAAATCAGCCGCACGCGCGCCTCGTATAGCGCATCAATCAGCGTCACGAACCGTTTCGCCTCGTTGTAGTTATAGGATGATAGCTGCGGAATATCTTCCAGGATCAACACCCGCACAGCATGGGCGATGGTCAGAAAATCCGCCGGGCCAAGTGGTTTTGCACAAAGCTCCCAAAAGCTGGCGCGGCCGATACCATTGGCAAAACGCGGCACTTCCACCTCCCGGCCATTCACAGGCAGGCGCAAAGGCTTCCCCCCTGCGCCGCCTGTCAGATCAAGCCAGATTGCTTCGATATCGCCTTTGGCACTGGCGGCGGGTTGAAAATAAACCTGGGCGCCTTCTAGCCTATGCTGGCGGTAATCGGTCGGGCTTTGCAGTTGCACAACCTCTAGCCGATCAGAGATCAGCTCAATGAACGGCAAAAACAGCGCGCGGTTCAACCCGTCTTTATACAGCCCCTCCGGGGCGCGGTTGGATGTGGTCACCACCACTACCCCCGCCGCGAACAGTTTCTCAAACAACCGCCCGACTATCATCGCATCGGTAATGTCGCTGATCTGCATTTCGTCAAAGCACAGCAACCGCACGTCATGCACGATAGCATCGGCGACCGGGGCCAGCGCATCCTCCACACCCTTTTTGCGGGCGGCATGCATGCCACGGTGAATATCTTGCATGAACGCATGAAAATGTACGCGCTGTTTAGCCTCTGTATCGACAGCTGCAAAAAACATGTCCATCAGCATAGATTTACCGCGCCCCACCCCGCCCCACAGATAAAGCCCGCGCGGCGGCTGCACGGTTTTGGCGAACAACCCCCCTAGCAACCCGCGCTTTTTGGCAGCGTGTTCCTCCAGCCAAAGGCGCAAATGCTCAAGCTGGGGCAGGATTGCATGTTGTGCCGGGTCGGCCCGAAGTTCGCCCTCGGTCACCCGTGTTTCATAGATTTCGGTCAAACTATGGCGCATACACACCATGTAGCGCCGGAATTGCGCTTAGGGTAGGGGTTAGCGCAGGTTTCTGCGCATGAGATAGATATCCATAATCCACCCATGCGCCACCCGCGCGGCAGCCCGCGCTGCAATAATCTGCGGGCCAGTGCTGATAAGGGGCCCAGAAAACAAAATTTCCTCCGCCATCCCCACATAGCCCGCCCACCAAATGCTTACACCCACAGGATCAAGCCCCTGAAACGCGCAATCGCCATCCAGCATCACCACCAGCGTATCAATCCCCGCAGGCCAGCCATGATCCCGCAGCTGGCGGCCTGTGGTCACCAAAACCGGCGCGCCAATGTCATTCAGCGGTATCGCATGCGCGGCACACAGTGCCTGCACGGATGTAATACCGGGGATCACCGTAACCTTTGGCGCAGGGTCAAGCCGCGACGCAATCCGCAAGGTGGAATCGTACAGCGACGGATCCCCCCACACCAGCAACGCCACCCTCGTTGAGGGGCCCGGCGCAGCCGCTATGGCTGCAGTCCAGCATTTTGCAATTTCGTCATGCCAATCGTCCACCCTTGCGAGGTAGTCGGGATTGCTTGCATCGCGCACCGGCAAATCAAATTCCACCATCTGCGTCGCAGGGTTTTTCACCACATCCGCGCAAATCGCCCGGCGCAAATCGGCAAGATCAGCTTTTGAGGCCCCCTTGCGGGGTATCAGGATAAGATCAGCCGCGTTCAGGGCAAGCACCGCCTGCCGTGTCAGATGATCTGGGTTGCCGGTGCCAATGCCAACAAGGGTCAGATCAAACATCACGCATCCTCCGCTTTGTGACAGCAGACCCCACGCACTATCATGCAAGAGGCCAGCCGATGCGATACCCTGTCAGTCAGGCCTGATTACCATCCCAAAACCAACCCGCAAGCCAACCCAGCAAAGCCCACGAAGCTAACCCAAGCCCAAGAGAGCGTGCTGCATAAGATGCCGCCACTTCTGGCGGCGCTACGCCAGAAAACGTCTCCAACTCCGGCGCGCCGATGATATGAGGCAGGGCCAGCAGGACAGAAGCAGCAGCTATCCACAAAAGCGTGCGACCGTAACCGATCATCGCCAAAGCAGCGGCTGAACACAGCGCCGTCGCCCCCCACCAGATTTGCCGGTCCAGCAATGGAGCCGCCAGCGTACCCGGCAATTCAGGTTCCAACCCCATTGCAGGGGCCAGTTGCACGGCAACGAACCCCGCGATGCCCCAAAGTAAGCCCTCAAGCGCTGTCACCCGCCTGCCCCAGCGTTCCGCCAAGGCAAAACCCGCAACGAGAATCAGTGCATAGCTGCAATACAACAATGTGTGGAACACCACCGTCAGCGCATTGCGTTGCAACGGACTGGTTTCATCGGCATGGTCATGCGCATCATGGTCATGATCCGCCTCATTGGCAGGAACAGGTTCAGCCGTGCCTGCAACTGGTTCCATGTCGTCTTGGTCCGCGGTGGCAACGCCTGCAAAATGCACTGCGGCACCGCTTTCATACTCCTCGCCCAGCAAAATTTTTGGTTGGACAAACGAAAAATGCAGCAGGGCTGCGAACAGCCCAGCGGCAAAGCCAGCGAACAACGCGCTGGTCACCATACGATTGATCATGTGGGTAAATGTGGCTCAGTGGCAGGGAAAGCCGCTGGCATGACGCACATCATGTGCGGCGTCATGCAGTGTCTGCGAATGGGCCAAGCCCACCATAAACAGCATGCTGACACCAACAAGGGCCACAAACACGATAGACATCAAGCTGGTTTCAGTTTTCGCGACAGTTTGGTTTAGCGTCGTCATCATATCTCTCCTTGCCGTCACACCCGACGGCATTGTTGTTTCACCCTGCATGGCCAGTCTCCTGACTCGCGGCTCATCGCTGCCTTCCGCCTTCCCAACCCGTCCCCAACAAAGGGATTGGGTCAGTGGCACCGTGGAAGGCCGCTCGCCGCATACAGTCGCGGGGGCGGTTGGGGCTTGGGGCGCTGTGATCAGTACGCCCTTTCCCCATTCCTGTTTCAGTCCGGGCGCTCTGCGCTGATCGGACACCATGCATTCTCCATCTGTTAGCAGCGGGCGGGTATGGTCAAGCCGAAATGCGCCACCCTGACCCATGTCAGCGACACTGTGGCAAAACTTATCCCGGAATACGCGCCAAGGCTTTCATCCGCAAAACGCCCAGCACCCGCGCATCCGCAAACGCACCGTCTGGGGAAGCGTGGTAGTGGCAAGCAAAGGCCAACAGATCGGCCAAATCCGCCTCGGCCAGATCGCCAAACAAATACGCCACCTTGCCGGGGCTCCGAAACGCCGCCGTCGATTCGCGCGCACAGCCTGACATGCATTCCACTTCGGCCACCTCGGTCGTGAACGGCAGTGATGCACTGGCCAAGCGCAACCGTGCTGCAAACCCCGCCTTGCCCAAGGGGCAACTTGCACAGACCGCAATTTGCATCAGATCCCCCGCGCCAAAGGGCCGTACAAAATCAGTGCTGGCCGTGTGCTTGGCGCGTCTTGAAGATGTGCCGCCAGCGTCGCCAGCGTATACCAGTCAATTTTCTGTTCAGGCGTAGATACCGCCTCGGCGAGCATCGCAGGCGTATCGCCGGGCAAGCCATGGTCCATCAACATGCTTGCCAATGCGGCAAACGTGCGCTTGCCCATATACACAACTGTCGTCGCCCCCGGATCGGCCAGCGCCGCCATGTTCAATCCATCGGGCAACCCACCCGTCACATCGGCGCCCGTCACAAACTGCACCCGCCGCGCTGTCAACCGCCGGGTCAGGGGAATGCCCGCAGCTGCAACCGCTGCCGATGCTGATGTCACACCGGGAATAATCTCATACCCGACGCCTGCCGCGTTCAATGCGGTAATCTCCTCCTCCAGCCGCCCAAACAGGCTGCAATCCCCGGATTTCAACCGTACCACGCGTGCCCCAGTTAGCGCATAATCCACCAACAAACGACTGACATGGTCTTGCTTGGGCGACGCCCGCCCCGCCCGTTTGCCAACGCCTACCAAATCGGCACCCGCCCGCGCGTATGTTAGCACGGGCCCGGATGACAGATCATCAAACAGCACGGCATCGGCCGCCTGCAGCCGATTTACGGCTTTCAACGTTAGTAATTCCGGGTCTCCGGGGCCAGACGATACGAAAGACACGAAGCCGGTCATGTCGCCTCGGCAATCAGATGAAAGAAGGTACCCGTCGCCCGGCCGCCACCGGAAAAGGCCATAACAGACCCTGTTTCAGCCACCACAGCCCCTGTCGCATCCGTTACCTGTGCAAGGGGTTGATCCGGCTGATCCACAATCGTGGCATAGTGAAATTCATGCCCCCGCAACCGGGCGCCCGCCGGATAACCATTCGCCGCAGCGGTCAAAGTAGCAACGCGGTAGCCCAAATGCATTTTCCGTTTTTCAAACGAAGTGACCAATCCCAGCAGCCCAGTCATTTCATGCCGCACACCTTTACCGTCAACTAACCCGGCGCCCATTGCCATATAGCCCCCACATTCACCATGCACGGCCCGCGTTTCAGTGAACTTTCGCAAACCCTGCCGAAAACGCCTTGCCGCCGCAAGCACGCCTGCGTGTAATTCGGGGTAACCCCCCGGCAGCCAACAAGTATCGGCTGACGCATCCGGGCTTTCATCCGCCAGCGGTGAAAATGGCAACACTTCGGCCCCAGCCTTCCGCCAATCCGCCAGCAAATGCGGATAGACAAATGAAAATGCCGCGTCCCGTGCGAGGGCAATCCGCTGCCCCGGTGGTTTCGAGAGGCCAGATTGCACGCCACCGGCACAGCCACCCGCCGCCGCCGCGCACAGAGCTGCCAAATCAACATGCCTCGCCACAAAGGCCCCTACATCCGCCAAAAACTGCTGAAGTTTCGGCTGTTCTTCTGCCTGCACCAGCCCCAAATGCCGCTCTGGCAATGCAATAGACGCCTGCCGTGGCAGCGCGCCGAAAACCGTAATTCCCGCCGCTTCCATACCAGCCCTGACCAGCGCTTCATGACGGGGGCTGGCCACCCGGTTCAACACCACGCCCGCCACCCGCACATCAGGCCGATACGCCGCAAACCCCAAAGCCACCGCCGCCGCAGATTGCGCTTGGCCTGACACGTCGATCACCAACACCACTGGCCACCCCATCAGCGCCGCCACATCTGCACTGGCACCCGAACCGGTCTCGCCCGCCTTAGCTACCCCATCAAACAGCCCCATTGATCCTTCGGCCAAAATCAAATCAGCCCCATCCGCAGCCCCAATCAGCCCCGCGATACGGGCAGAAGTCATCGCCCAGCTATCCAAGTTCACTGAAGGCCGCCCGGACGCCGCCGCGTGAAACGCCGGATCAATGTAATCCGGCCCGCTTTTGAACGGCTGCACCAGCACTCCCTGCGCCCGCAACGCCGACAGCAACCCCAACATCAGGGTTGTTTTTCCCGTGCCCGACGCTGGTGCCGATATGAGCAATCCGTGCGGTATCATGTCGCGTCCGGAAACCGCGGTTCGGTTCCTAGCGGCCTGAACCTACGATCATAATCGCCTGCATAGAGCCTGCTTTCATCAAAATTATCGCTGCCCAAAGCATGGCCCACAAGGATTAACGCCGTGCGTTCCATCTCCGCCCCGATTGCGGTTTGCAGCGTGGCAAGTGTCGCCCGCACCACACGCTGATCCGGCCAACTGGCCCGCCAAACCACCGCCACTGGGCAATCAACCCCATAATGCGGGGTCAGATCAGCAACCACTTTTTCCAAAACATGTACAGACAGATGAATGGCCAATGTAGCCCCGGTTCTGGCGAAATTCACCAAGTCTTCACCGTCTGGCATGGCACTCGCCCGCCCCGATGTGCGGGTTAAAACCACAGATTGCGCCACGCCGGGCAGTGTCAATTCTGCCCCTAAAGCCGCCGCCGCTGCCGCAAAGGACGGTACCCCGGGCGTCACGTCATAAGGAATGCCAAGCGCCCGAAGCCTGCGCAACTGCTCCCCCATCGCCGACCAGATCGACAAATCGCCGGAATGCAGCCGCGCCACATCCTGCCCCGCGCCGTGGGCAACTGCGATTTCGTCGATAATCGCATCCAGCGATAAAGATGCCGTGTTCACGATCCGCGCTCCAGCCGGGCAATGCGATAGCAAAGCCTCTGGCACCAAAGATCCGGCGTAAAGACACACTGGCGAAGATGCGATCAAATCCCGCCCGCGCAGCGTGATCAAATCCGGCGCACCCGGCCCCGCCCCGATGAAATGCACGGTCATGTTGGCACCCCCAGCGCAATCGCCGCCGTCGCCCTATGGTCCGGCGATACCGCCCGAGGCCCTAAAAGCCGCGCGTCAGACCCTATTGCAGCCAAAGCCGCCGCTTCGGCCAAGGATCCCGCACCGGTTTTTGCGCGTACCCGGGCAGAGTCGGTTAACGTGATTTGCGCTGCCAAATCCACGTGCGATACGCCGACTACAGGCAACCCCAGCTCTGCCGAAAAAGCCAGCATCACCGTCGCTCCCGCCTTTGCTTCGCTTGTTGCCAGTAACGTCACCCCGTCAACGCCACCCGCCGCTGCCAAGGCTGCACGCAAAGATTCAACTGTTGCCTCAGTCCGAAACCCAAGCCCCGCTACTTTCATTTCCGCGCACTCCACTGCACTACGGGCCGCGCTGCAGCCCAGCCGCGCATACGCCCCAGGGGTGCTGCAAGTGCAAGATCAATCCGCATCAAAGACCCCCCTTTTGCGGCGTGCCACTCGGCCAGCAGCCCTTCGGTTTCCAGCGTCACCCCATTGCACACCATCCGCCCATCAAGGGGCAAAGCATTCCATAAACTGCACAATAGGCCCTGATTTGCACCGCCACCCACGAAAACAGCATCCGGCATCGAAAGCCCGATCAGCGCCACAGGGGCCGCTCCCTCAACCACTGTCATTTGCGCAGCAAGCCCAAACGCATCCACGTTGGCGCGGATATTCGCAACCCGGTCACCGCGCGCCTCAACCGCAATCGCACGCCCCCCGGCGCGGCACCATTCTACGGAAACAGACCCTGAACCCGCGCCAATATCCCAAAGCAACTCCCCTGGCCTTGGCGCAAGTGCCGCCAAAGTCAGCGCACGAATGGGG
>JACMNW010000101.1 GCA_014378345.1 Pseudorhodobacter sp.
GCGTGGTTTCGTCCAGCAGCATGCGCACAATTGCGGGCACAGAATTCCAAACGGTAACGCCAGTCTCGCTAACCAGTGTCAACCAGTGTGCTGCATCGGCCGCTTTGTCAGGGTCCGGCAATACAAGTGTGGCACCGGCGCTAAGCGTGCCGAAAATATCGAAGATGGAGAGGTCGAAGACGATATTGCTGACGCCGAATACCACGTCGTCCCGGGTAATGCCATATCTGGCATTGACGTCCGTAATGAGGTTGATGACGCTGCGATGCGAAATCATGACTCCTTTGGGATGGCCGGTCGTGCCTGACGTGTAGAGAACGTATGCGAGATCCTCAGGCCGACTGCGCGTCTGCCACTGTGACACTTGTGCAAGGCCGGACAATTGATCGACGCATAGTGAACGTTGCGCAGCTTCGGCAGGCAAAGTACCCCGATCCAGAACCGGACAGGTCGTCAATACCTGTTCCGCTTCCGCATCTTTCAGTAACCATGCCAATCGGGCAGGCGGCGTTTCCGGATCGATCGGCAGGTATGCCGCGCCAGCGCGGAGAATGCCTAGAATCGCTGCGATCTGCTCCCATCCTTTCGGCATGACGACTGCGATTAATTTTCCGGGCTTGACGTCCTGTCGATCTATCCATACAGCGATTTCCGCGGAACGTGCAACCAGTTCCGCATAAGTCATTTTGCGGCCGCTTGTACGAATTGCGAAGCGCTCGGGATGACGCTCGGCCGCCGCCAAGAATGCCTCGTGCAATGTCGTTGCCGGGATCGGCGACGCGGTGTCGTTCGTCGCAAGGCGTCGAGTTTTTTGATACGGCGGAATGGCCGCAAGATGGTTGCCGGACCAGGCGTCTTCATGCGTCGCAAGTGCATGCAATATCGATTGCAGCGTCGCGGCCATCGCTTCCAGCATCCCGGCGGGAAACAAGGCGTCAACCGCATCCAGTTGAACGAGCAAGGTGCCTGCCTGCTCCACTACAAAGACATTCAACCATACTTGGGGCGTTTGACTGACGCCAAACAGAGCAGGTCCGAATTGACCGGTTCCATCCGCGCGGTTAACGGCATGCTCAAGCGTGCTGTTGAAGGTAAATGGCATATGCGTGGAACCGCCGCGCCGTGCCACCTCTCGCATCACTTCCAGTCCGGAAAACTCGCGGCGATCCAGATCCTGATACAACTGCTGTTGTACTTTGCGTGCCCTGCCGATGAAGGTATCGAGGCCACGGCGATCAATGGCTAGCAAACTGTTACTGGTGAAATTGCCGATAGCCTGATAACTATCGGGATGGAAAGGCGGACGGTCGGCCACGGTGACATTCAACGTAAAAGCGCTGCCGCCACCCCACATCGCCAATATCTCGCACCATGCAGCAAGCACCGTCACGGTGGTCGACAGCCCGTTCGCTTGCGCGATTTTTTTCAATTGCCGGTATTGAGCCGTTTCCGTGGTACTGACATAACGGCTCCAGCGTCTCATGTCCGTTGCAGCGGGGTTTTGCGCCAGCGGGATTTGAGGAGCCGGAGGCAGGCCGGCATCGATACGCGACATCCACCAGTCTTTGCTGCGTGCCCGGGTCACGCTGTTGCGTTCTTCTTCCTTGGACAAAATGTATTGGCGATAGCCGGCTGCGGCAGCCAATGGCGGAAGCTCTATCCCATCGTAGAAATCACGCCAATCGCGAAACAATAAAAGCATGCTGATGCCATCGACCGCGAGA
>JACMNW010000011.1 GCA_014378345.1 Pseudorhodobacter sp.
AACATGCCGCCAAACAGCACTATCGAAGCCACATCGCCGTTCACCAGCAAATGCGCCAACGCCCAAACTTTAACTGCCCCCAGCATCGGGTGGCGCAACTTGGTGCGCACAACGCCCCAAACCTTGCCCACGCCCAACAAAAATACCGCAATCAGCATCAGTAGATTGTTCACGTGGATCAAAAATCTTGGTGGCGACCACACCTCTATATAGGGGGCCGATCGGTATCCGATGACCATCAACACAATACCGGCAAGGCTGACCAGCGCCACAACCCCCTTGCCCGCATCACCCATCGCAGCCCGCTGGTCCGGCAACAAACGCTTGAACAAATGCGATCCCGACCAAAGGATCAATCCAAGGATCAATAGTATCATAACGGCACCCTCACTGCGATTTTTCAATGCTGGCGCACAGCATCGGCCAGTCATTGCCGATGTGCAAGCATAGACCGCGCAAATAGCGCAGCGCGCGGCGTTAACGGAATTTGCGCATGTGCGCTGCATCCTGCCTTCAACAAGCACCAGATTATCTGAAAGGCCAGTGATGACAAAAATGATGTTCGGGCTTTCCTTCGGCTTTGCCGCCCTGATCCTTGCCACACAAAACGCCTTTGCTGCGGCAAACTGTGCAAAGCGGTCGGTCGTGCTGGCCGAACTTGCGGGCAAATACAGCGAGTCTCGCCGTGCTATGGGCATAGCTGGTGATAACGTGATGATGGAAATGTTCGCTTCGGCCGCTTCCGGAAGCTGGACATTAACCGTCACCACACCTGACGGCACCACCTGTTTGGTTGCCAGCGGCACTGGCTATCAGGCGTTGGCAGAAAATCCACCGCCCCTAGGTGACCCCGCCTAGCCCGTCCCGGATCAATTTGATTGATACGGCAAGCAGCGTCCAACTGATCAGTTGAAAGAACAGTTTTTCGGGGATGATCTTCACCAACCCAACCCCCGCAAATACCGCCAAACTGGCGGGAATCGCCAAAATCGCTGCAACCTTCAGGTTTGAAAGCGACAACTGCCCCAGTGCGTAATAGGGGATCAGCTTGATCGCGTTCACATAGGCAAACGCAATCGTTGCCGTGCCCGCGAACACCGCTTTTTCCAGCTTCAACGGCAGCACAAACACCTGATACGGTGGCGCGCCTGCGTGGCTGACAAAGCTGGTGAACCCCGCCACCGCGCCCCAAAACATGCCGGGCACCACATCGGCAGGTTTCGCCTGCACTACGCGCCCGGCCCGGATCAACAGGTTCGCGGCAAAAGCAGCACCAATCACCCCCACCAACAGCGTGACCCAAGCCTCTGACACGACAGAAGCCGTAGCCCAGCCAATGCCGACGCCAAGCGTCATAGCTGGCATCATGATCGCCAGCACGCGTTTATCAAACGCCCGACGATACGCCCAAAGCCCAAACATATCAGAAATCACATAGATCGGCAGCAAGAGCCCCGCGGCCATCACCGGTGACATCACTAAAGACATCAAAGGTACGCCCAACATGCCAACAACCGGCAATCCGCCTTTGCTTAAGCCTACCAGAACCGCCGCAAACCCCGCCAGCGCCCAAAACGCAATATCGTCCAAACCATCATCCTTGCCGGCATCGCCCTCGGCCAATGATTTCTGGCCGATCGTCGCGCATTTAGCGCAAACATGGCGCAGACGACAGGCCGTTTTTCATGCTGCAGTGCAGCGCCCTTGCGTAGCCTGCGGTGACGGTTTACCCAATGCCCAACGTGAACCCGACTTCGGAGACAAAGTCATGGCCAGACCAAAGATAGCGCTTATTGGTGCAGGACAAATTGGCGGAACACTCGCCCATCTTGCCGCGATGAAAGAACTCGGCGATGTCGTGCTTTTCGACATTTCCGAAGGCACCCCGCAAGGCAAAGCGCTCGATATTTCGCAGTCAGGTCCATCCGAAGGCTTTGACGCCGAGGTGACCGGCACCAATGATTACGCGTTCCTGCGCCGCGCCGGTGTTTGCATCGTGACCGCAGGCGTGCCTCGCAAACCGGGGATGAGCAGGGATGACCTGCTGGCCATCAATCTGAAAGTGATGAAATCCGTCGGCGAAGGCATCAAGAAGCATTGCCCCAAGGCGTTTGTGATCTGCATCACCAACCCGCTGGATGCCATGGTTTGGGCGTTGCGCGAATATTCCGGCCTGCCCCATAACATGGTGGTCGGCATGGCAGGCGTGCTCGATTCTGCCCGGTTCCGGCATTTTCTGTCGCTCGAATTCGGCGTGTCGATGCGCGATGTATCGGCTTTTGTGCTGGGCGGCCACGGCGATACCATGGTGCCACTGGCGCGCTATTCCACCGTTGGCGGCATTCCGTTGCCAGACCTTGTGACCATGGGCTGGACCACGCAAGATAAACTTGATGCTATCGTGCAGCGCACCCGTGATGGCGGCGCAGAAATTGTCGGTCTTCTGAAAACCGGCTCTGCCTTCTATGCCCCAGCCACCGCCGCCATCGAAATGGCCGAAGCCTACCTGAAGGATCAAAAACGTGTGCTGCCCTGTGCCGCCTACGTTGACGGTGCCCTTGGCCTGAACGGCATGTATGTCGGCGTGCCCACCGTGATTGGCGCAAATGGTGTTGAAAAAGTCATCAACATTAAAATGACCAAAGACGAACAGGCGATGTTCGATAAATCAGTTGACGCCGTAAAGGGTCTGCTGGAAGCCTGCAAAGCAATCGACCCCGCCTTGGGGTGATGCAAAACAAGGGATGATGCGAATGGCGGATGGGATGGGCGCTCCGTTCACCCTGACAGAGGTGCGGCACGC
>JACMNW010000102.1 GCA_014378345.1 Pseudorhodobacter sp.
AACACCTCAGCCGAGGCAATAACACCGGGCAGGCCCGCGCCGGGATGGGTGCCAGCGCCTGCCAGATACAGCCCCGGCAGTTCTTCGGACACGTTATGCGGCCGGAACCAGGCGGATTGCAGAATGCGCGGTTCGATGGAGAAACCAGAGCCATAAGGGCTAAGGTAGCGGTCGCGGAAATCCAGTGGCGTGAAGACGCGCGATGCGGTGATGTGGTTGGACAGGCCCGGAAGCAGTTGATCTTCCATGACTTTCAGGACTTTGGATTTGTAATTCTCGGCTTCCGCTTCCCAATCCACCGGGTTTTCGAAGCCGAGGTGTGGCACTGGCGAAAGCGCATAGAAGGTATCGCCACCAGCGGGGGCGACAGAGGGGTCGGTGACGCTGGGCCGGTGGACGTAAAGGCTCATGTCATCCGCCAATTTGCCTTTGATGAAGATATCGTTGATCAGGCCCTTGTAGCGCGGGCCGTTCAGGATGGTGTGATGGCCTGCATCAGGCCACATGTCTTTGGTGCCCGCCGTGCCAAAATACCAGACGAACAGGCCCATCGACCAGCGGCTGCGCTTTAGCTTTGCCGTGGTCCAGCGTTTGCGGGGGCGGTTGCGCAGAAGGCGATCATAGGTGTGGCCTGCATCCGCGTTTGATACCACGACGGCGGCGCGTTCTGTCTGGCCGTCCATCAGCTTGACGCCAGCGGCGCGCCCGTTTTCGACGAGGATTTCATCGACTTCGGTATTAAGTCTCAGGGCGCCGCCTTGGCTTTCGATCACTTTACCCATTGCGGCGGCGATGGCCGCAACGCCCCCCATGGCGTAATGCACGCCGAATTCTTTCTCCAGATGGCAGACGAGGAAATACATCGATGTCACGTTGAGCGGATCGCCGCCGATGAACAGAGGGTGGAACGAAAGCGCCATACGCAGGCGTTCGTCTTTGACGCGGGATGCGGCGTGGGCGTAGACCGATTTATCGGCGCGGTACCATGCGAATTTGGGCAGGACTTTGATCAGGTCAATGAATTTGTGCATCGAGCGGCGGCCAAGGTCTTCGAACCCGAACCAATAGCGCGCCTCGCTGTCTTTCAGAAATTTATCGTAGCCCTTGGCATCGCCGGGCGAAAGACGGGCCACTTCGGCGCGCATGGCATCGGTGTCTTGCCGGGCTTTAAAGCTGCTGCCATCGGGCCATCTGATCTCGTAGAACGGATCGAGCGGTTTCAGGGTGACATCGCGGTCGAAATCCAGTCCACAGGCCGCCCAAAGCTCGCGGAACACCTGTGGCACCGTGACGATAGTGGGGCCAAGATCAAAGCGGTGGCCGTTCTCCGTGGTCGACGATCCGCGCCCGCCGGGCATATCAAGCCGGTCGATCACCGTGACCTGCCAACCCTTTGCGCCCAAGCGCATGGCCGACGCCAAACCCCCAAGACCAGCACCAATGACGATAGCACGGCCATTTGCCGGGGCTGGGGAAATAGAACGGGGCGAGAGGCGCGATGAATCTGTAAACATAGCCTTACGATATACTGTCTAGTTAGATTTACAACATCGAGATTAACGCTTGCAAAAATTTGTCGCGCCGCTTCCCCTGCCCTGCAAAAGCTGTCAGAAAGAACTTACAGTTTTAAAGTTGCCAAGGGATCATGCAGACCGTCAGCCTTAGCCTTTTTCGATTTGACGGCATCGCCGCGCGCTTATGGGTGCTGGCGCAGATGGGGGCTGCCCGCATAGCCTTTGCGCGGATGCCTGATGTGGGGTTTTGGAAGCTGTGCGGGTCTGGCACGGGTGAAGGTTTCAGGCCAAAGCCAAACTGGGGGGTTTGGGCTATTCTAGCGGCTTGGCCAGATGAGGCGACGGCGCGCAGGAACGTCGGCGAAGCGGGGGTTTATAAGCGCTGGCGTAAGCGGGCACGCGAAAGCTGGACAGTATATCTGGACCCGATTTCCGTGCGCGGGCAATGGTCTGGCAAAGCACCGTTTTTGGCGGAACTGGCACCGGAGGGCGACGAACGATCTTTGGCGGTGTTGACCCGTGCAAGTTTGAAGCCATCGAAAATATTGCGGTTTTGGAACCGGGTGCCGGATATATCATCGGTGATCGGGGCGGACCCGAATGTGATGTTCAAAATTGGCATTGGCGAATTGCCGTTGCTGCATCAGGTGACATTCTCGATCTGGCCAGATGCGGGTTCGATGGCCAAGTTTGCACGCGGTGACGGGCCGCATGGGCGCGCTATCTGTGCCGTGCGGGAAGGTGATTGGTTTGCGGAGGAACTTTACGCACGGTTTGCTGTAACCGGGTCAGATGGCCAGTGGGGAGGCCGCGATCCTTTAACTAAATCCCTTAACCCACTAAACTTTCAGCCGAAAGACGCCGCATGAAACAACCCTTTCCGTTCTCGGCCATCGTTGGGCAAGAGGCGATGAAACAAGCCATGATCCTGACAGCGGTGGACCCCGGCATTGGTGGCGTGTTGGTATTTGGCGATCGGGGCACGGGCAAATCAACCGCTGTGCGGGCGCTGGCGGCTTTGCTGCCAGAGATAGAGGCGGTTGAAGGATGCCCGGTAAATTCGGCCCATCCCGACCAATGCCCGGACTGGGCGCGGGTGACATCGACCAGAATCGTGTCGCGCCCGACCCCGGTGATAGACCTGCCGCTGGGCGTGACCGAGGACCGGGTTGTTGGTGCGTTGGATATTGAACGGGCGCTTACACGCGGTGAAAAGGCGTTTGAGCCGGGGCTGCTTGCGCGGGCCAACCGGGGGTATTTGTACATCGACGAGGTGAACTTGCTGGAGGATCACATCGTTGATTTGCTGCTGGACGTGGCGCAATCGGGTGAAAACGTGGTCGAACGCGAAGGCCTGTCGATCCGCCATCCGGCGCGGTTTGTGCTGGTGGGGTCTGGCAACCCGGAGGAAGGGGAACTTAGGCCGCAACTGCTCGATCGGTTCGGCCTGTCGGTTGATGTGGCCAGCCCCCGCGATGTGGAAACGCGGGTGGAGGTGATCAAGCGGCGCGATGCTTATGACAACCAAGGCGAGGCGTTTTTGAAGAAATGGCGGCCGAAAGACGCCGCCTTGCGCAAGCAAATTCTGGCAGCGCGCGCGGCGTTGCCAAAGTTGAAAACACCGAACACCGTGCTGCATGATTGCGCGGCGTTGTGCATAGCACTTGGGTCTGACGGCCTGCGCGGTGAGCTGACCCTGTTGCGCGCCGCCCGCGCCTTGGCGGCGTTTGACGGGGATGGTACCGTCACCCGCGCCCATTTGCGCGCAGTGGCCCCGATGTGTCTGGGCCACCGTTTGCGCCGCGATCCGTTGGATGATGCAGGCTCCGGCACCCGTGTGGCGCGCATGGTGGCAGAGGTGTTGCCCTGACCGACATATCAGACCCTTGGGTGCGGGCCAAAACCGCGCTGGCCTTGCTTGCCGTTGATCCGGTGGGGTTGGGTGGTTTGTGGCTGCGGGCACGGTCTGGCCCGGTGCGGGATGTTTGGGTGGCGGGGTTGGCGGCGATGGATTTGCCGCAGCGGCGACTTCACCCCGAAATTGGCGATGAGGCGCTGTTTGGCGGGCTTGATCTTGTGGCGACGTTGCAAGCCGGATCACCCGTAGTGACGGCGGGGCTGTTCGCAGCGCCTGCGGTGTTTGTGCTGGCCATGGCGGAACGTTGTGGTGGGGGGTTGGCCGCGCGGTTGGGCCGGGTTTTGGACGCGCCCGTGCACTGTTTGGTGGCGCTGGATGAAGGGGCCGAGGCGGATGAAACGCTGCCCGGTGGGTTGCAGGACAGGCTGGCGCTGTTTGTCGATTTGAACGGTGTGGCGTGGTCGGATACGGATGGTTTGGGGCTGGATTTAGAAGCCATGACTGTGGCGCGGGGGCGGCTTGCTGCGGTGACTGTTTCCGGCGAAGTGGTGGAAACACTGACCCGCGTGGCGGACCGTTTGGGCATTGCCAGCCTGCGCGCGCCGTTGCTGGCGTTGGCGGTGGCGCGGGCCTCGGCGGCGTTGGCGGGGCGCGATGCCGTGGCCAAGGATGACGTGCGGCTGGCAGTGGAACTGGTGCTGGCGCACCGGGCTGTGCAAGTGCCCAGCGATGAAGAGCAGGAACCACCACTGCCGGAGCCGGAGGATGACACCCCGCAAGATGAGACTTTGCGGCCCGACGACGCCATGACCATCCCCGACGATTTGCTGGTGGAGGCCGCGCGTACCGCCCTGCCCGCCGATTTGCTGGCGGCACTCGCGGCGGGGGCGGCATCGCGGGCTGC